>JAUPVD010000492.1 GCA_030917225.1 Pseudomonadota bacterium | reverse complement strand
GGAACTGCTCTTCTTCGGTCGAGCCGGTCAGCGCGGTAACGCTGGACTTGCCACCCTGGATGACGGTGGTGACGTCGTCGAAGTAGCCGGTACCAACTTCCTGCTGGTGCGAGACGAAGGTGTAGCCACGGTCGCGGGCAGCGAATTCCGGCTCCTGAACCTTCTCGACGTAGGCCGACATGCCGCGCTTGGCGTAGTCCTGGGCCAGATCGAACATGTGGTACCACATGTTGTGGATGCCGGCGAGGGTGATGAACTGGTACTTGTAACCCATGGCGCCGAGTTCCTTCTGGAATTTGGCGATGGTGGCATCGTCCAGGTTCTTCTTCCAGTTGAACGACGGCGAGCAGTTGTAGGCCAGCATCTTGCCCGGGTGCTTGGCATGCACGGCTTCAGCGAACTTGCGGGCAAATTCGAGATCCGGCGTGCCGGTCTCGCACCACACCAGGTCGGCGTAGTCGGCGTAGGCGATGGCGCGGGAGATGGCCTGGTCCAGACCCTTCTTGGTCTTGTAGAAGCCTTCAGCGGTGCGCTCGCCGGTCAGGAACGGCTTGTCGTTGGCATCGTAGTCCGAGGTCAGCAGGTCGGCTGCTTCAGCGTCGGTACGGGCGATCACGAGGGTGGGCACGCCGTAGACGTCGGCTGCCATACGGGCAGCGATCAGCTTCTGGATGGCTTCGGTGGTCGGAACGAGCACCTTGCCGCCCATGTGGCCGCACTTCTTGACCGAAGCCAGCTGGTCTTCCCAATGCACGCCGGCAGCGCCAGCGCGGATCATGGCCTTCATCAGCTCGTAGGCGTTGAGCACGCCGCCGAAACCGGCTTCAGCGTCAGCAACGATCGGCAGGTGGTATTCCACGTGGCCGGCATCGCCCTTGTTGATGTTCTTGGACCACTGGATTTCGTCAGCGCGGTTGAAGGCGTTGTTGATGCGCTCAACAACCTTCGGCACAGAGTCGACGGGGTACAGCGACTGGTCCGGGTACATGGCGGCGTATTCGTTGTTGTCGGCAGCAACTTGCCAGCCCGACAGGTAGATGGCCTTGATGCCGGCCTTGGCTTGCTGCACGGCTTGGCCGCCGGTCAGGGCGCCCAGGCAGTTGACGTAGGGGGTGTTGTTGACCAGATCCCACAGCTTCTCGGCGCCGCGGCGGGCGAGGGTGTGCTCAACCTGGAACGAACCGCGCAGGCGGACGACGTCAGCTGCGGAGTAGCCGCGCTTGATGCCCTTCCAGCGGGGGTTGGTGGCCCAGTCTTTTTCCAGTTCGGCGATTTGCTGTTCGCGTGTGCTCATGGTCATTCCTCAATTAGGGTGAAAATTGCGACATCCGGTGCTCTTGATGACTTGCGCTCTACCTTCCGTCGATGGAGAAAGTATAGAGAGGATCGGCAGTCAAAACAAGTGTCTTATATAAGACATAAGATGTTTATTTATTCCTTGCTTAACAGTGACTTGATTTTGTCGTTTCGCATTGCGGAACGATTCCCGTCTCGCGCAATCGCAAAATTGTTTTCCGGCGCCCGATGCATGTCCCTTTGGATTTGAAGATTGCACAATCTCAATTTCCCCTGGTGAGGGTCGTTGTTACAATCGCAGCAGCATGGTTTTGCTAGAAAAACGAGATTCGGCCAATAACCGTGATGGCGGAGGAACGATGAAGGCATTCTGGGAGTTCTACGACTGGTTCGAGCGAACCTGTTGGGGCAGTCTGACGCGCAAGCTTTCGAGCTTCCTCATGCTGTTTTTCATCGATGTCGCTTATCTTGGCATCTACGTCCATCAGAAGGGTGCCATCCGCGAGTTGATGGCGCAGGTGGGCACCAATGCGGATGTGCTGGCCAGGATTGACGCCGCTTTCGACCATGGCCTGATGCTGATGGTTGCCCTGACTGTCTTTGCGCTGGCATGGAACATCGGCCAGATTCTCTATATCCGCTTCCTCATCGTGCGCCCGGTGAAGGCAATTACGAAGATATTCGACGAAATCGGCCGGGGCGAAGGTGATTTTTCCCACGACCTGCCGGTCTATTCGCACGACGAACTGCGTGAGTTGGCAAACAGCTACAACCGTTTTGCCGACAAGATGCGCCAGATCATTCACGAGGTACGCAAGGCCAGTGTCTCGATCGCCCGGGAAGCAGTGGTGGTGCGCAAGAACGTCGGTGAGACCTCCGCCAAGGCGAGCAAGCAGGGCGAGATCACCGAATCGGTGTTCACTGCCAGTAACGAGGCAACGCAGGCGATCCAGGAGGTTTCCGGCGCCACCGACATGATCTCGCACTCGACGGACAGCAACCTCGAAACCGCGCGCGGTTCGCTCGACGAAATGCTGGAGATTGTCACCAAGGTGCAGTCGGTCAGTGAAAAACTCGCCCGATTCAACGATACCGTCGGCAGCCTGAGCAAGCGTTCAGACAGCATTCGCCAGGTTGCAGCGCTGATCAAGGAAATCGCCGATCAGACCAACCTGCTGGCGCTTAACGCCGCGATCGAAGCGGCTCGTGCCGGCGAAGCCGGGCGTGGTTTTGCCGTAGTTGCCGATGAGGTGCGCAAGCTGGCCGAGCGGGTCAATGTGGCGACGACTGAAATTACCGACAACATCACCGGCATGATCAGCCTGGTTCGCGAAACACAGAGCGAAAACGAAGTGATCAATGCCGACATCAAGACTACCCGTAGCGTCGTCGAGCGTTCTTCCGGCCAGTTCCGGCAGATGGTCGACGATTTCGAACGGACCAGCGAGCAACTGGGCCAGATCGCCGCTGCAATGGAGCAACTGACGGCGACCAATGCCCAGGTGCATGACAACGTGACCGAGATTCATGCCTTGTCGAACGAGGTGGCCAGCAACATGACCGGGTCGCAGCAGTCGACCGTGGATCTGTCGCAGGCAACCGAAAGCGTGCAGGAACTGGTGTCACGCTTCAAGATCGGCCGTGGTGCCTTCGACCATAACGTCGATGAAGGCCATGTCTTCCGGGATACGATTCAGGCCAGGATGGAAGAAATGAGGCGTCGGGGCGTCAACATCTGGGATCAGAACTATGCCCCGATCCCCGGTACCGATCCGCAGAAATTCAACGTCAGTTACGTCGGCGATTTCGAGCGTGACATCCAGCCTGTCCTCGAAGCCGAGGTGGCGAAGATGAAAGGTGGAATCTACTGCATCATCATTGATTCCCGCGGCTACTCAGCATTGCACAATCTGAAATTCTCGAAACCGCTGACAGGGGATTACCAGGCCGATTTCGTCGGTAACCGGACGCGGCGGATCTGGACCGACCCCACCGGTCAGCGGGCCGCAAAAAACACCGAGCCGATGCTGCTGCAGACCTATGCGCGCGACACCGGCGAGATCCTCTCCGAGATGAACATGCCTATCGTTGTCGAGGGCCGGGTCTGGGGGAACATCCGCATTGGCATCGACAGCAAGGTATTGCTGGAAACGTAATGATTGCCAACAGTCAAAGAAAACCCGGCGTTGCTGCCGGGTTTTTTTGTTCAGATCAGCGCCTTGGACGACACCAGAACGCCATCTTCGTCGACGTAAATCCATTCGCCGGGATTGAAGGTAACCCCGCCGAAGCTCACCGCGATATCACGGTCGCCAACGTTTTTCTTGATCGATTTTTGCGGGTGTGTGTCCAGGGCGCGCACGCCGATGTCGATGCCGTTGATATCGCCCGAGTCGCGGATGCAGCCATAGACGACGACGCCTTCCCAGCCATTCTTGGCTGCCAGAATGGCCAACTGGTCGCCGACCAGCGCGCAGCGCAGCGAGCCCCCGCCATCGATGACCAGCACCTTCCCCTTGCCCTCTTCGGCAAAGGCTGTGCGTACCAGGGAGTTATCTTCGAAGAGCTTCAGCGTCGCGATCTGGCCGCTGAAGGTCGTGCGCCCACCATAGGTCTTGAACATCGGGGTGACGACGCGCAGGCTTTTGCCGATCTCGGCTTCAAACTGGTCGCACAGGTCGGGGGTCTTGAAGGTCATGTTGTTGGGCTCCCTGAAGTGTTGAAAAATCGATGACAAAAAAATGGCCATGCGCAGCGGCATGGCCGATGGATGGTATGGGGGTCAGACGACTTCGGCGGGCTCTTCCTCGAAGCTCAACTTGACCTTGTTCTCCTTGTCGATATCGACCGTGACCTTGCCGCCGCTGGACAGACGTCCGAACAACAGTTCGTCAGCGAGCGCCGAGCGGATCGTGTCCTGAATCAGGCGTGCCATCGGCCGCGCGCCCATCAGCGGGTCGAACCCTTCCTTGGCCAGATGCTCCTTGAGCGCATCGGTAAATACGGCATCGACCTTCTTCTCGTGCAACTGAAGCTCCAGTTCCATGAGGAACTTGTCGACCACGCGCAGGATGACGTCGTGATCGAGCGCGCGGAAGGAGACGATGGCATCCAGTCGGTTGCGGAACTCCGGCGTGAACAGGCGCTTGATCTCGATCATCTCGTCGCCGGTCTTCTTGTCGGAGGTAAAGCCCATGGTGTTCTTCTGGATGGCTTCCTGCC
Source organism: Pseudomonadota bacterium (assembly GCA_030917225.1). GTDB lineage: Bacteria > Pseudomonadota > Gammaproteobacteria > Burkholderiales > Rhodocyclaceae > Proximibacter. The sequence continues at coordinate 1,283 of JAUPVD010000492.1, read as the reverse complement.
CGGCGTTGGTGGTCATGATGATCACCACGTTGCGGAAGTCTGCCTTGCGCCCGTTGTTGTCAGTCAGCGTGCCGTGGTCCATGACTTGCAGCAGGATGTTGTAGACGTCCGGGTGTGCCTTCTCGATTTCGTCGAGCAGCAGGATGCAATAGGGTTTCTTGGTGACCGCCTCGGTCAGCTGGCCGCCCTGGTCGAATCCCACATAGCCCGGTGGTGCACCGATCAGGCGCGAGACGGCATGGCGCTCCATGTACTCGGACATATCGAAGCGCAGTAGCTCGATGCCCATGCAGTAGGCCAGTTGCTTTGCCACCTCGGTCTTGCCAACACCGGTAGGGCCGGAGAAGAGGAAGGCGCCGATTGGCTTGCCGGGGTTGCCCAGGCCGGAACGGGCCATCTTGATGGCTTTGGCCAGTGCGTCGATGGCGGCTTCCTGGCCGAAGACGACGTTCTTCAGGTCACGGTCGAGATTCTTCAGGCTGCCGCGGTCGTCGGTGGTGACATGGGTCGAGGGAATGCGTGCGATCTTGGCGACGATTTCCTCGATGTCCTGCTTGCCGATGGTTTTCTTCTGCTTCGATTTCGGCAGGATGCGCTGTGCTGCACCGGCCTCGTCGATCACATCGATGGCCTTGTCCGGCAGATGGCGATCATTGATGAAACGAACCGAGAGTTCGACGGCCGAGGTCAGTGCCGATGCCGAATACTTGATGCCATGGTGCGCCTCGAAGCGTGGCTTGAGGCCCTTGAGGATTTCCACCGTCTCCGCCACCGTCGGCTCGACGACGTCGACTTTCTGGAAGCGGCGGGAAAGCGCATGGTCTTTCTCGAAGATGCCGCGGTATTCGGTATAGGTCGTCGCGCCAATGCATTTCAACTGCCCCGACGATAGCGCCGGTTTGAGCAGATTCGACGCGTCCAGCGTGCCGCCCGAGGCCGCGCCTGCGCCAATCAGTGTATGGATCTCGTCGATGAAGAGAACCGCGTTCGGATTTTCCGTGAGCTGTTTGAGTACCCCTTTCAGGCGTTGCTCGAAGTCTCCACGGTACTTGGTGCCGGCGAGCAGGGCGCCCATGTCCAAGGCGTACACATTTGCCTGGGAAAGAATTTCCGGAATGTCTCCCTCGACGATCTTGCGGGCCAGACCTTCGGCAATCGCCGTCTTGCCGACGCCGGCCTCACCGACCAGCAGCGGATTATTCTTGCGCCGGCGGCACAAAGTCTGGATGACGCGCTCCAGTTCCTTGTCGCGCCCGATCAACGGGTCAGATCGGAAGAGCGTC
>JAUPVD010000491.1 GCA_030917225.1 Pseudomonadota bacterium | reverse complement strand
TTCCGATCTCGGCTGGAGCTCTTTACGCTGCTTGTGGTAATGACGCCAGCATTCTGGCGCAAGTAGCAGCGTGGCGGCGCTTCCTGAAAAGGCGGATAATTCCGCCTTTCAGCTATTCTGGCGCCGCCTATCATGACCCGACCCCGCAACGACAATTTCCTCCGTGCCCTGCTCAAGGAGCCGACCGACCATACGCCGGTATGGCTGATGCGCCAGGCGGGCCGCTATCTGCCGGAGTACTGCGAGACGCGCAAGCGTGCCGGCAACTTCCTCAACCTGTGTAAGAGCCCGGCGATGGCCTGCGAGGTGACCCTTCAGCCACTCGCCCGCTATAACCTTGATGCCGCAATTCTGTTCTCGGACATCCTGACCGTGCCGGATGCGATGGGCCTGGGCCTCTACTTTGCCGAAGGCGAAGGCCCGAAGTTCGAGCGCCCGCTGACCGAGGAATGGGCGATCCGCGACCTGACTGCGCCCGATCCTTTCGACCATCTACGCTATGTGATGGACGGTGTTTCCGAAATCCGCCGGGCGCTGGACAACTCGGTACCGCTGATCGGCTTCACCGGCAGTCCGTGGACCTTGGCCTGCTACATGGTCGAGGGCGGTTCGTCGGACGACTACCGCAAGGTCAAGGCCATGATGTACGACCGCCCGGACCTGATGCACCGCATCCTGTCGGTGACGGCCGAGGCTGTCGTTAACTATTTGAATGCCCAGATCGATTCCGGCGCCCAAGCCGTGATGATCTTCGATTCCTGGGGGGGTGCCCTGTCGGTGGCGGCGTATCAGGAATTCTCGCTGGCCTACATGCGCAAGATTGTTGCCGGCCTGAAGAAGGAGAAGGACGGCGAGAAGATTCCGTCCATCGTTTTCACCAAGGGCGGCGGCCTGTGGATCGAGTCAATTGCCGATATCGGTTGCACCGGGGTGGGTCTGGACTGGACCATCGATATCGGTGAAGCCCGCCGGCGCGTCGGCGACAAGGTGGCGCTGCAGGGTAACCTCGACCCGAACGTGCTTTTCGCCTCCCCTGAAGTTGTTGCCGTCGAGACGAAAAAGGTCCTGGACAGCTATGGCCCGGGCAATACTGGCCATGTCTTCAACCTGGGCCACGGAATTTCACAGTTCACCCCGCCGGACCACGTGACGGCACTGGTTGACACGGTTCACAGTTACAGCCGTGAGATTCGTGGGAAAGCGACAAAATAAAGCGCGTAAATTGCCGAAACGTTGTTGACTTATGCACAGAATTTCCTGCGCCACGCCACGCGCAGGAAAAACTTCCATAAAATCAGGGGTGTTAATTTAAGCCGTTGATTTACAAGGTTTATTAAATTGCCTTATTTTACAGCAAAGTGACAAAAGCCCTTGCGGGCAGGGCAGTTAGGCGAACCCCGGGCAGTTAATCCACAAAGTTATCCACAGAAATTGTGAACAAAACGAAAATCCCTGTTGATGCAATGAGTTGCGGTGGTTTTCAAGAAGCGGTGCGAACAAAGCGAACTAACTGAAACCCGCGCCAGTGCTGCGTTGCAGCAATTCCGGCTGTTTATATTTCCGGTCAGGTCATCGCCGGTGCGAGCACATTCTTGACCATTGTCCGCGTCGCCCTCGACGTCCCTCTTCATCGTTGTTTCGATTATCTGGCGCCAGACGCTGGTCGGGCCGAGATCGGCTGCCGGGTGCGCGTACCATTCGGCCGCCGTTCGCTCATCGGTGTCATCGTCGATACGCCCGCGCAGAGTGACTATTCTCCTGAGCAGTTGAAGCCGATCGAGGCCATCCTGAATGAGCCGCGCCTGCCGGCTGACTGGTTCCGCCTGACCGAGTTCTGCGCGGCCTATTATCAGGCGCCGCTCGGCGAGGTGATGCTGTCCACGCTGCCGGCCGGACTGCGCCGCCTCGATCCACCCAAGGCGCGTGAACCCAAGGCGGCCAAGGAAGCCAAGGAGTTGCCCACGCCCACGCTGGCGCCTGAGCTGACCGTCGAGCAGACAAATGCTCTGGCCGTCGTCCGGGAGGCTGGTTCCGGCTTCAAGCCATTCCTGCTCTTCGGCGTTACCGGCAGCGGCAAGACCGAGGTCTATCTGCAACTGATCGCCGATGCCCTGAAAAAAGGCGGTCAGGTGCTGGTTCTGGTCCCCGAAATCAACCTGACCCCACAGCTCGAAGCCCGGGTTGCCGCGCGTTTCCCTGCTGCCGGGCTGGTCAGCCTGCACAGCGAGCTGACGGAAGCGGCACGCCTGCGCAACTGGAAGGCGGCGTTCGACGGGCGCGCGCGTATCGTGCTGGGTACCCGGCTGGCGGTATTCACGCCCCTGCCCGATCTGGCGCTGATCATCATTGACGAAGAGCACGACCCGTCCTTCAAGCAGCAGGATGGCATGCGCTACTCGGCGCGCGATGTTGCCGTTTTCCGTGCGCATGAGCGCCAGGTGCCCATCGTTCTGGGTTCGGCAACGCCTTCGCTGGAAAGCTGGGCCAACGCCACGGCCAAGGAAATGCGCGGCCGCTACACCTTGCTGACCCTGAAGGAGCGCGCGATCGAGCAGGCGCGTCTGCCGTCCGTGCAGCGCATCGACCTGCGCAAGGAAAAAGCCGAAGAAGGCTTGTCCGGCATCCTGCTCGAAGCCATCGAAAAGCGGCTGGCTCGCGGCGAACAGAGTCTGGTTTTCCTCAACCGCCGCGGCTACGCGCCGGTCCTGGCCTGCACCGCTTGCGGCTGGATCTCGAACTGCAAGCGCTGTGCGGCAAACCTCGTGCTGCACCTGGCCGACAAGCGTTTGCGCTGCCATCACTGTGGCTACGAGAACCGCGTACCGAGAACATGCCCGACTTGCGGCAATCAGGACATTCACCCCTTCGGGCGCGGTACCCAGCGGCTGGAGGAATTTCTGACCGAGCGCTTTCCACAGGCGCGCATCCTCCGTGCCGACCGCGATGTCGCCAAGAGCCGCAAGCAATGGGAGGCGCTGGTCGAAAAGATCCACGCCGGCGAGGCCGACATCCTGGTCGGCACGCAGATGCTGGCCAAGGGTCATGACTTTCCAAAACTGACCCTGGTCGGCGTGGTCGGCGCCGATGCTGCACTATTCGCTGCCGATTGCCGCGCGCCCGAGCGGCTCTTTGCCCAGTTGATGCAGGTCGCCGGCCGTGCAGGTCGTGCCGAGCTGCCGGGGCAGGTGTTGATCCAGACCCAGTACCCGGATCATCCGTTGTACGGCGCAATCGTCACCCACGATTACCCGGCATTTGCGGCCACCCAGCTTGCCGAGCGTAAGGTGGCTGGCTTTCCGCCCTACAGCCATCAAGCCATGCTACGTGCCGAGGCGCCACAGATGGCCGATGCCATCGCCTTTCTGGCCACCGCGCGGGCCTGGCCGGAGATCGAGACGCATCCGGCCGTCACGCTCTATGACCCGGTGCCGATGCGAATGGCACGACTGGCCAATCTCGAGCGCGGTCAGTTGCTGGTCGAGTGTGCCTCACGTCCTGCCCTGCAAGCGTTTCTCACGGCCTGGCGTCCGCAATTGGAAGGCATCAAGGCGCCTTCCCGCCTGCGCTGGCATCTTGAGGTCGATCCGCTGGAGTTTTGAGTTCTGCGTTGCGAGTGGTGAGTGGTCAGTCGTGACTTAGGGTTTGGCGCTTAGCCGTCTTTGCTGGCCTGCCGCCAGATGCCTCGGCCGGCAGATTTTGCGGCATACATGGCTTCGTCGGCGGCTTTCAGCAGGGCTTCGCGCGTGTTTCCGTTCCCCGGACAGAGCGCAATGCCGATCGAAGTGCCAATTCTGGCTTCGGCTGCCTTGAGACGAAACGGCATGGCCAGTTGCTTGATGATTTCCTCGGCGATCTTTTGCGGGATGCTGCAGCCTTCGACATCGAGCAGCAGAATCACGAATTCATCGCCGCCAAGGCGAGCGACAACGTCGGTCTTGTGAACGGTTTCGCGCAGCCGCTGCGCCACCTGGATCAGCAGTTCGTCGCCGGCATCATGACCAAGAGAATCGTTAACTTTCTTGAAGCCATCGAGGTCGAGAAAGAGCAGTGAAAAATGCTGACCGCCATTCTCGAAACGCTCAAGCGCCAGCTCGATCTGGTCGTTCAGACTGAGCCGGTTGGGCAGCCCGGTCAGCGAGTCCTGCAGGGCCATGTTGCGGATACGCTCCTCCGCACGCTTGCGTTCGGTGACGTCAAGATAGGTTGATACAAAGCCGCCTCCCGGTAACGGTGTACCGCGAATTTCCAATGTCACACCGGTCGGCCTTGTTCGCTCGATATGGTGGGCCTGGAAGTGGCGGGCCCGGTCAAGCGCGCTGGCGATCAGCTCCTCCGGGTCGCCGGAGCCGTATTCGCCGCGATAGGCGTTGAAGCGGATCAGATCCTCGAAATAGATATCACCCTTGTCGAACAGCGAAGCCGGGAATTCCAGCAGCGTCTTGAACTGGTCGTTGCAAGCCGCCATGCGCAGACTCGCATCGAAAAGAGAGATGGCACCAGGGAAGTTGTCGATGATCGTCTTGAGGACGTCATTCTGGCGCTTCAGTTGTTCTTCCGTTTGCTTGCGGTCGGTAATGTCGGTGTAGGTGGTGACGAAGCCGGAGATCTTTCCGCCGAAGCGGAAGGGGTAGCCATCGACCAGCAGGGTGCGCCCGTCGCGCGCCGCACGCTCGAACCGGTGGGCTTCAAAAAGGCGCGCACGGGCGGCGCGCTGGGCGACCAGCTCGGCCGGATCTCCGGGGCCGTACTCGCCCCGATCTGCCGGGTAGCGGATCAGGTCCTCGAAAGGCACGAACTTGTATACCGCGCCTTGGGGCAGACCAAGGATGTCGTAGATATGGTCGTTCCAGAAAATCAGCCGCAGGTCTTCGTCGAACACCGTAACGCCGACCGGCAGGCCGCCCACCAAGGCATTGAGCTGGCTGAGCACCTCTTCGCGTTCGGTCTCGACGCGCTTTTCACGGGTAATGTCGTGGAAAGTGCCACAAAAACGGCTAACGCTGCCGTTGTCTTCGATGGGCACTCCCTTGACGACGATCGTTGCCTGTTGTCCGCCATGGCTGATCAGCTGCAACTGAAGATTAAGCGGCAGCTTGCCGTTGACGGCCTGGCCCAGCGCCGTCAGAAAACGCGTGCGTTCTGCGTCCGACATCACATCACGGAGATTCGGCGCCGCCTCGCGGGAGCTGCCGGTCATCGAAGAAAGGAGCTGCAGCGAAGGTGTCGGCAGCGAGAACTTGTGCGTCGGCGGGTCGTATTCCCAATAGCCGATACGCCCAAGGCGCTGGATCAACGCAAGTTGATCCAGTTCGGGTAACTGTTGAATGTTTCCAGACCCCATTTCTCCTCCCCGGCGATCAAGCAGGGGCCACCCTTGGCGTTGTCTTCTCTGGCCGAGCCTGCAACGCTCAGGCTACTACCAGCTCCACAGGCCGGCAACACCGTTGATGCCATGCGTGCTACCGCCCGGTCTCGCTGCGGGTCAATGTACCTTCACGCTGGCTCGGGCATCGGAAGCAAGGGTTCCGGGAAGCCTGAATCCGGGCTGGCGATTCGCCAAGTTCCCTTGCCTGCCGCCTTCGCCTGATACATCGCTTCGTCAGCCGCCCGCAGCAGCGACTCCCGGCAGTTGCCATGGTCGGGATGGATGGCAATGCCGATCGAAGTGCCAACGCTTGCCACTTTGCCGCGCAAGGAAAAGGGCGAAGTCAGTTGGTTGATGAGGTCGGCGGCGATACCCAGAACCGGCTCGGTGCCCTCTATTGCGCGTAGCAGGACGACGAACTCGTCACCCCCGAGTCGGGCAACGGCATCGGACTCGCGGAACGAGTTCGTGAGCCGGCGGGCAACCTGTTTCAGCAATTCTTAGCCGGCATCGTGGCCGAGCGAGTCGTTTAAACCCTTGACTCCGTCCAGATCGAGGATAAGCAGCGCGAACTGCCCGTTGGCATCGGCACTCCGCTGTAGCTCCTGTTCGATCATTTCATTCAGGCTGGTGCGGTTCGGCAGCTGTGTCAGTGGATCGTGCAGTGCCTGGTTGCGGATCTGTTCCTCGGCATGCTTGCGCTCGGTGATATCGCTGTAGATCGTCACGAAGCCCCCACCGGGGATCGGTACCCCGATGATTTCGAGCATCCGTCCATCCGGCCGCCTG
>JAUPVD010000490.1 GCA_030917225.1 Pseudomonadota bacterium | reverse complement strand
CGATTGCTTCTCCGAGCGACGACACGAAGAGCTTGATCGACTGCTCGACGATTTCCGGCTGGTCGGCGACGACATGGACATCGAGACCTGTTGGCAGATCGGCCTCAAGGCGCTTCATCTCAGATTTCAGTGCCGCCCCCAGGCGAATGACATCGCCACCCTTGTTCATGGCAATGGCGATTCCGACCGCATCCTTGCCCTGAACGCGCATGCGCGGCGCCGGCGGTTCGACAAAACCCCGGCGCACCTGCGCGATGTCTCCGAGGCGATAGCTGCGTCCGTTGGCGTTGATCGCGACGCTGCGGATGCTTTCGAGCGACTGCAGGTCACCGTTCAGGCGCAAACGGATCCGGTCGCTGCTGGTCTCGAAGAAACCGGCGGGGGCCATGGCGTTTTGCTTGGCCAACGCCTCGGCGATCGCTGACGGGGTAAGCCCCTGACTGGCCAGCTTGGCATGCGAGAGTTCGACGTAGATGCGCTCGTCCTGCACGCCGATCATCTCGATTTTCTTCACATCGGCCACTCGTCGCAGCTCGCGAGCAATCCGGTCTGCGTGCTGGCGCAAGGCGCCCGCATCGAATCCGTCACCAGTCAGCGCATAGATGGTGACAAAAGTATCGCCGAACTCGTCGTTCAGGAATGGGCCCTGCACGCCGGCCGGCAGGGTGTGACGGACATCGCCGACTTTCTTCCGCACCTCATACCAGGCGTTGGGCACTTCCTTTTTCGGGGTGTAGTCCTTCAGGATGATGAACAGCAGCGATTCACCTGAACGTGAGCTGGAGCGGATGACGTCCACCCACGGCGTTTCCTGCAGCTTCTTTTCAAGCCGTTCAGTCACCTGCTCCTCGACCTCGCGCGCAGTCGCGCCGGGCCACAGCGTACGCACGACCATGGCCTTGAAGGTAAAGTCCGGGTCCTCGGCGCGGCCCAGCTTGAAGTACGAAATCGTGCCGGCGACCATCAGGACGATCATCAGGTAAAGCACCATCGAGCGGTGCCGCAGTGCCCACTCGGAAAGATTGAGATGCCTCATTTTTCGGCGGTCTTCTTTTCGGCAGCCTTCTTCGTGGCGAAGACGCCACGCTCCGCAACACGAATCTTCTCGCCAGCCGAAAGCTTGTGCACACCAGCGATCACGATGCGCTCGCCACTGACCAACCCGCTACTTAATTCAACGCTCTCATTGGCGTAGTGCGCGACTTCAACAGCGCGCAGGCTGACGGTATCGTTGGCGTCGACCAGCCAGACAGCCGGGCGGGCGTCTTTCTGGAAAAGTGCAGATTGGGGGATGCTCAGACGCTCGGCCATTGCGGTACCGGCGAAGCGGACGTTCGCCGTCATACCGAAAACCACGCGCGGATCGGCATCCAGGATGCTGACTCGTGCAGCATAGGTGCGCGTCACCGGATCGGCCATCGCGGCAATTTCACGCAGCTTTCCCTTGTAACGAACGCTATCGTCTGCCCACAGGACAACCTCAGCCGCACTCGCCGTACGCGTCTCGGACAGGCGACTTTCAGGAATGGCAATGGCGACTTCAAGCGTATCCGGGCGGGCAACGCGAAAGACCGCTTGCCCGGCAGTGACGACCTGGCCGACTTCGGCCAGTACCTGGCCAACGACGCCGGGCTGATCCGCCTTCAATATGGTGTAGGCAGACTGGTTTCTCGCCAGATCGGCCTGTGCGGATGCAGCTTTGAGCGTCGTTTCACGGCTGTCTAGCGCTGCCTGGCTGACAAAATTCTGGCGCCGGAGTTCGCGATAACGTTTTGCCTCGGCATCCGCCAGTGCGAGTTGCGCCTCGGCCGCACCGGCGGAAAGTGCGGTATCCACCGGGTCCAGGCGAGCGAGCACTTGCCCCGGTTTGACGACTGCACCGGCATCAACGAGACGCTCACTGATCTTCCCAGCGATACGGAATGCCAGTGGCTGCTCGACACGCGATCGCACTTCACCCGAATAGGTCGTCAGTGCATTCGCGCTACTCGTTCCGACGACGGCTGTGAGAACGGGACGCAGAGGCTCGGCCTTTTTTTCGTCGCGGCCGCAGCCGGCAACAAGCAAGGAAATGACGATGGCGGCCAGCGGGGCTGCGACAAGGTTGCTGACGCGTTCGCTCATTGACGAGTCTCCGCCTGGGTCAATCCACGAATGAGCAGATCGAAATGGGTATTCAGATAGTCATCCGGTGCGATGTCGTTGCCGCAGAAGCAGAATGAGTAACGCCAGATGACCAGCATCAACAGGGGGGCAATGATCACGTCGATACAGGATTCGACGTCCATGCGCCGGAATTCGCCACTCGCGAAGCCGCGCTGCAACGCCGTACGCAAAAGGGAGCGGCCACGCACAATGACGTGGTCGTGGTAATACTGGGCAACGTCGGGGAAGTTGCGCGACTCGGAAATGATCAGCTTCACTACCCCGCCCATGCGCGTACTGCCAATTTGCTGCCACCAACCGATCAGCAGGGCGCGCAGCAATTCTGCGGCACTGCCTTCATGACCGGCCAGTTGCTGCTCGGCAGCGGCGATTGCAGGCACGATGCCTTCTTCGATCACCGCCTTGAACAGTGCTTCCTTGCTGTCGAAATAAAGATAGAGCGTGCCTTTGGACACGCCCGCGCGGGTCGCTACGTCGTCCAGGCGCGTCGCGGCAAACCCGCGCTCAACAAAGAGATCCAGGGCGGCTGCGGTCAGTTCGGAGGGGCGGGCGTCCTTGCGGCGCCGGCGTGGTGAGCGTTCGGCAACGTCGGGTTCAGAGGCTGAGAGGGTAGCGACCATGGCGTGACAATCGAAAAGTTGGGCGTCGGTTACTGACTGACCGGTCAGTAACTTTAGTCGGGTCGTCTGCCGAAGTCAATATGCCTGCTTGTTCGGCCCAGCTTGCCCAGTCCAACATCCGAGCGCAAAGAAAAGGGCGCACCGATCATCGACCTGGTGCGCCCCGGCGATCAAATACCCACCTGCCAATCGTTCAGCGAACTCCCTCAGCCAATTGCTGCCGCTGCAAGGTCAGCGTCTGCAGATCGACACGTGCCAACTGGGTACCATTCTCAGCAATCAGCAGCGGCGCCCCGGCCGCATCAAGAGCGACCCGCACAGTACCGGACCCCACGGCAGGAATACGCTTTACCAGGGAGTAAGTGCGAGCATCATGCAAATACAGCGCGCCGTCTCCCAGCACCCAGATGCGGCCGTTGGCAGTATCGAGGCTGATGTCGCGCACCTCATTGCGGCCCGGCGCGCGCAGTTCGCCAACCATCAATGGCGCGGCCCGCAGGTGGTAGATACGTACCGTACCCAGTCGTGGGTCCCCGACAAACAGCAACTGGCGATCCACCCATTTCGCTTCGACGCGCTTCTGCACGACGGCACGGTCGGCCGGTTGGCAGGCGGCAAGCGAAAAAGTCAGCACTGCGGCAACAAATGCCGAAGTAAGCACTGACGTCAGGCGAAACAGGCCTCTTGAGCCCAGTGAGCCGGTTGCGGCAGTCATGTTCATCTCCTTTAAGGGATCCGTCACCATTGACGGAGAACAGACAATACCGGACACTTTCGTATGGTCACATGTACAATATTCAACCAATAGTCAAACACTGTACCGGCAGAACAAGCAGTACAGTCCAGCCACGGGAAATGACACCATGCTGCAACTGAGCCTGAACAGCGAATCACCACTTCCCCTGGTCGACCAGATCGTTGGCGGCATCCGCAGCCATATTGACGACCGCATGTTGCGTACCGGCATGCGCCTGCCGCCGATCCGCAGCTTTGCCGACCAGCACGCGGTCAGCCGCTTCACCGTTGTCGAGGCTTACGACCGGCTGGTGGCTCTGGGCTACGTCACCTCACGCCGCGGCTCGGGCTTCTATGTCAGCAGTCGCGGCCAGACACCGAACACCGAAATCCGCAGCGGCGACATGGTCGGACAACTCGAGCGCGCCTTCGACAACGCCGGCGTGATGTACCAGAGCCTGGAAGATACCTCCGACCGGCTCAAGGTCGGTGTCGGCTGGCTGCCACCATCATGGATGGACGAAGAAGGCGTACGCCGCAACCTGCGCGCACTGGCCCGCCGCGCCGACCTGCACGCCACCTCCTACGGCACGGCACTCGGCTATCGCCCCCTGCGCGAGCAGTTGCGGGTCAAGCTCGCCGACTTCGGCATTGCCGCCAAGCCCGACCAGATCCTGCTCACCCACGGCGCCACGCAGGCGCTCGACATCATTGCCCGCACGCTGATCCAGCCCGGCGATTGCGTCCTGGTCGACGACCCTGGCTACTGGAACCTGTTTGCCAACCTGCGCCTCTACGGCGCCAACCTGGTCGGCGTGCCGCGCACCGCCAACGGCCCCGACCCGGAAGCGCTCGAAGCCCTGCTCAAGGAACACCGGCCGAAAGCCTTCTTCACGCACTCGGTGCTGCACAACCCGACCTCGGGCAACCTCAGCCCGGCCACCGCCTTCCGCGTGCTGCAACTGGCCGAGAAGCACGATTTCCTGATCGTCGAGGACGACGCCTACGGCGACTTCCACCCCGGCCCGGCGACACGGCTGGCCCAGCTCGACCAACTCAACCGCGTGGTCTATGTCGGCAGCTTCGCCAAAACGCTGTCAGCCGACGTACGCGTCGGCTTCCTCGCCTGCAACCCGGATCTGCGCGCCCGCTTCTCCGACGTAAAGATCGTTTCCTGCATTTCCACCTCGGAATTTGCCGAGCGATTGGTCTACCTGATGTTGACCGAAGGCCACTACCGCAAGCTGATCGAACGCGTGCAGGGCCGGCTGGCGGAAGCCGCCGACAAGACGCTGCACATGCTGGAAAGGAATGGACTGGTTCCGCACGGCGAACCCAAGGGCGGCATGTTCGTCTGGGCCGAAGTGCCGGGCATCGGCGACGCCACCCGGCTGGCCAGCGACGCTTCGGAACAGGGCATCATGATGGCGCCGGGCAGCATCTTCCGCCCGCAACCGCAGCCCTCGCCATGCATACGCTTCAATGTGGCCTATGCACTTGATCCGCGGCTGGAACGTTATCTGGGCGAGGCATTACCGCGCATCGTGGGCGCATTTTGAACGACGATTTACCACGGAGATCACGGAGAAAAACAAGAAAGCGATATGAAAGGTCGCTTGGATTTTCTGTTCTTCTCCGTGCCCTCCGTGATCTCCGTGGTTCAAGCCGTTTTCCGTCAGCGTGACTCCTTG
>JAUPVD010000489.1 GCA_030917225.1 Pseudomonadota bacterium | reverse complement strand
GCCAACGGGCTGTTCGGGATGATGGGCTGCAGGTGCTGCGCTCTGGTCATCATCGACGAGCCGTCAAGCACCGTTTGCGGCCAGGCCGCGTCGAGCATCATGGCCAGCGGCGTCGCCGCCGCGCTGCGTGGTGCTGGCGAACACAGCAGCACCGGCTGGCGTTCGCCGTAGCGGGCAACGAAGTCGCGCTCGGCGGGCGTCAGGCGCTCTTCCGCCGGGCCATCGAGCAGCACACAGAGCGGCCGCTCGGCGGCACCAGCAAGACGCGCCAGACGCAAGCGATAGACCGATGGGGCATCAGGACGCCCGCTGGCGGCAAGTGCACGCCACATTTCATGCACGACCCGCGCCTCGAAGGCGAGCGGCACCGAAGCGCGCAAGGCGTAGGCCTGCTCGAGCTGCTGGATCAGCGTTGCTTCGTCCTCGGGCAGGCGCACCGACGCTGCGGAAAGCTCGTCGGAAAGCGTCGCCAGTTCGGCAGCGATGCCCCACAGCGAGCGCTCGTCGAACCAGCCGCGCGCCGCCAGCACCGAGTGCAGGAGGACCAGACGCTCGCTTTCCGGCAAGGGGGCCGGCATGTCGGGCAAGGGCGCGGCCATCGCCCAGCGTCGCAGGGTGTCGAAACGTGGCAAGAGCAGCGGCCGGCCGGCGATACGCGCAAGCACCGCCCGCAGTTCAGCCGCCAGCGGCAGGGAGGAAACGAGAACGAGGTGCTGCGAGAGGTCGGGAAGGTCTGCGGCAGCAGCGGACAGCAGCCGGGCTGCCGCTGCTTCGAGAAAACCTTCGCCCGGCGTCAGGGCATGGGCGGTGAGCGCCATGCGTAATCGGGAATCAGCGTTCGAGCTGGTCGAATTTGTCCGCGACGCCATTCTGCGCATCGGCATCGGGCAGCGGATCCTTACGCTCAGCGATGACCGGCCAGGTCTTGGCCAACAGGGCGTTCAGTGCGATGAAGGCGCGCTGCGTGTCGGGCACGTCATCCTCGGCAAAGATGGCTTCGGCGGGGCATTCCGCCACACAGAGCGTGCAGTCGATGCATTCTTCCGGGTCAATGACGAGGAAGTTCGGCCCCTCGTGAAAGCAGTCGACCGGGCAGACATCGACGCAATCGGTGTATTTGCACTTGATGCAGTTTTCGGTAACAACGAAGGTCATGGCAGCGGCTCTCGGCAGGCGCTCTGGTCAGAGCGGATGGGGAGCCAACTATAGCGCATCCGGGCGGAGAAGACCCCGCCCGCGCCAGAACAATCCGTTACCTGGTCTTGAATGCAGCGCCGGTCAGGCTTCGCGCTGCGGCGTGCGCTGGACAGAGGCTTCCAGCCGCGCTTTTTCAGCGAGCACCTTGGCGGCATAACGCTGCTCAGCATCGTCGCTGGCACCGGCAAACTGCTGCAGGCCACTGACCAGGCCGCCGTTGCGGCGGATCGATTCCTTGAGGATGCGCGCACCGATGCGGACGTTGATCACCGGATCGAGGAAGGAAAGCTCGTCAGCACCGTCAGGCAGCTTGTCCTGATGGTAACGGGGCATGACCTGCATCAGGCCCTGCGCCCCCATGACGCTTTCGGAGAACGGGTTGAAGCGCGATTCGACGGCGATCACGGCAACGATGAGCAGCGGATCGAGGCGATGATCGCGGCCAGCCGATTCGGCAGCAACGAAGATCGGCTCCAGCGCACCGCTCGAAACGCGGTAGCGGCGGGAAACATTCTCCAGCGCCTTGCGCATGCGCGGCGTCAGCGGATCGACGGCATTTTCGTCAGCGCCGGTTTCGGTCAGGTCGGTGCCATAGCTGGCCGATGAAGCTACTTCTCCGGCGGGGAGCAGGGTTTCCAGGTGCTGGACGAGGCGGCGGTCTCCCTGCGAAAGGGCAAACAGCCCGACCAGCAGCAGTACACCAGCAGCCATCAGGGCAGCCTGGACGAGGCTGGCCATCACCGAAGTGGCGCGCAGCATCGTGGAATTGAGAGCGATCGTTGCGGACATGCTTTTCTCCTTCACTGTGCCGCCAGATGCAGGAAGCGCATAAGGCGAACGGTTATGGGGGCGGCGCAACAGGGGTTGAAAAAAGGCAGAGTGCCGGGAAGCCCGTGGTGATGGGCAATCCGACGCGATCGTAAGCGCCGGACATTCGTGCTGCGCCGCAGCAACAAACGCATTATGTTGATAATAAAGAGATTTGTCAATCCTGTCGAATCGCAGCACTGGCGGGATGCGGCATTGCACAACCCCTTTTTTTCAAGGCCTCCCACCGCAAAGTTGCCAAAATCACCCGCCGCCCGGGGGGAAAATGGCGCGGTACGAATCGATGGAATGGCACGCTTGACTGAAGAAACCAATGGCGCAACGACCGCCCCGTCACATCGTCCCGCAGGCGATGTTGTCGCGCTCACTTCCCATGCCGGCGGTTTTTCGCTAGCATTCCCTCTGTCCGACAACTCCAGTGCCGGAAACTTCTGCCCGTTTCCCGAGCATTTTCCCTACGATTTCAACGAGGCTTTTTAATGAGCGAGCATATCCATTACGTCACCGACGACAACTTTGCGACCGAAGTGCTGCAGTCGCAGCAGCCGGTGCTGGTCGACTACTGGGCCGAATGGTGCGGTCCGTGCAAGATGATTGCGCCGATCCTGGACGAAGTGGCCAAGGAATACGCCGGCAAGCTCAAAGTCGCCAAGCTGAACATAGATGACAACCAGAAAACGCCGGCTCAATATGGCATTCGCGGTATCCCGACGCTGATGCTGTTCAAGGGCGGCAACATCGAGGCCACCAAGGTTGGCGCACTGTCCAAGGGTCAGCTCACTGCCTTCATTGACAGCAATCTTTAATACCGCTAGTCTCACCCCCTGAAAGCCCCGCGCGGCGCGGGCAGAGCCAATAAGAAGCTGACGTCGCTCCGACCCCGGGCTTTCAGGTGCAGTTCCGTAGCAATAGCTTCCCGTAGTAGCGCTTGAAGCGCTTGAAGCGTTTTTCCCCTACCGTTCCGATCACCCCTGCGAATCCCGCGACATATTCTTGTCGCACCATCGCCACAGCCACATCCTCATCCAAACCTCTTCTCCTTCTCTGCCAATCGACCTTATGCGTCTCTCCGAACTCAAGAATTTCCACGTCAGCCAGTTGCTCGAAATGGCGACCGCCAATGGCATCGACAACGCCAACCGCCTGCGCAAACAGGAACTGATCTTTGCGCTGCTGAAAAACCAGGCCAAGAAGGGCGAAAGCATCTTCGGCGACGGCACCCTGGAAGTCCTGCCGGACGGCTTCGGCTTCCTGCGCTCACCGGACATCTCCTACCTGGCAGGCACCGACGACATCTACGTCAGCCCCTCGCAGATCCGCCGTTTCAACCTGCACACCGGCGACACGATCGAGGGCGAGATTCGCACGCCGAAGGATGGCGAGCGCTACTTTGCGCTGGTCAAGGTTGATCGCATCAACTACGAACCGCCGGAAGCGACCAAGAACAAGATCCTGTTCGAGAACCTGACGCCGCTGCATCCGACGCGCCACCTCAAGCTCGAACGCGACATGCGCGGCGAGGAGAACACCACCAGCCGCATCATCGACATGATTGCGCCGATCGGCGCCGGACAGCGCGGCCTGCTGGTCGCCCCGCCGAAATCCGGCAAGACGGTGATGCTGCAGCACATCGCCCACGCCATCGCCGAGAACCACCCGGAAGCCGCACTGATCGTGCTGCTGATCGACGAGCGCCCCGAGGAAGTGACGGAGATGTCGCGCACCGTGAAGGGCGAAGTGGTCGCCTCGACCTTCGACGAACCGGCTACCCGCCACGTGCAGGTTGCCGAAATGGTCAACGAGAAGGCCAAGCGCCTGGTCGAGATGAAGAAGGATGTGATCATCCTGCTCGATTCGATCACCCGCCTCGCCCGCGCCTACAACACCGTTCAGCCGGCCTCCGGCAAGGTATTGACCGGTGGCGTGGATGCCAACGCGCTGCAGAAGCCGAAGCGTTTCTTCGGTGCCGCCCGCAACATCGAGGAAGGCGGCTCGCTGACCATCATCGCCACGGCGCTGATCGAAACCGGCAGCCGCATGGACGACGTGATCTACGAAGAGTTCAAGGGCACCGGCAACATGGAAATCCACCTCGATCGCCGCATGGCCGAGAAGCGGATCTACCCGGCGATCAACGTCAACCG
>JAUPVD010000488.1 GCA_030917225.1 Pseudomonadota bacterium | reverse complement strand
GCGGCACGGACGATTTTTACGTCGCTCGCCGATTCCCAGTCCCAGCGGGACAGGTGCGGATGACGGCCGGTCAATGCGCTTTCCAGCACCGTCGAGGCGAAGGCGTCGCCGCGCGCCTGCGGCAGCCAGCCGCGAATCAGCGCGCTGGCGCGCCGGCCGAGCGCCGCGTCGCAGGCGCCCTCGAGCAGCACGTCGCCCGCATGCGCGGCACGCAAGCCGGCGAGCACCGAGAGCAGCGTCGATTTGCCGGCGCCGTTGCGGCCGAGGATGGCCAGCCGCTCGCCGGGTCGCACGCTGAAGTGCAGGTCACTGCATACGGAGATGTCGCCAATGCTGACCATCAGCGCCTGGACGGAAAGCAGCGGAGCGTCCGTAGGGATCATCGCGGATGCCTCGCCAGCAGGAAAAGGAAAACCGGCACGCCGATCAGCGCGGTGAGCACGCCGACGGGTAGTTGCTGCGGCGCGACGATGGTGCGCGCCAGCGTATCGGCCAAGGTCAGCAGCGCGCCGCCGGCGAGCACCGAAGCCGGTAGCAGCAAGCGCTGGTCGTTGCCGATGACCAGTCGCACCAGGTGCGGCACGACCAGCCCGACGAAACCGATCGATCCGGCACTGGTGACGGCCACGGCGGTGACCAGCGAGGCAATGGCATAGACCGCGTAACGCAGGCGCTTGACGTCGACACCCAGTGCCTGCGCCGTGTCGTGGCCGCGTGCCAGCAGGTTGAGTTCGCGGGCAAAAGGCATGGCGGCCAGCAGTGCAGCGGCCAGAATGAGCAACGCGATCCACGGAGCACCGGTCTGCGATAGATCGCCCATCAGCCAGAAAAGCATACCGCGCAGCTTGTGTTCCGGCGCAATGGAGAGCATCAGCGCGATCAGCGCGCCGCAACCGGCGGCGACGAAGACGCCGGTGAGCAGCAGGCGTGTCTGCGTCCAGGCGCCATCGCCATGCGCCAGCCCAAAGACGATAAGCATGGCGCCGAGGGCGCCGAGGAACGCAAGGCCATTGATGCCGGCCATGCCCAGTCCGAGCAGGATGGCGAACATGGCACCAACACCGGCGCCACCGGAAATACCCAGCACGTAAGGGTCGGCCAGCGGGTTGCGCAGAAGCACCTGCATCAGTGCCCCGGCCAGCGCCAGCAGGCCGCCGCAGGCAAACCCTGCGAGCGCGCGCGGCAGGCGCAGGTCGAGGACGATAGCAGCGTTCTGTGGTTTTTCGCCGAGCAGTGCGGCAACGACGTCAACCAGCGGCACTGGCATGCTTCCCACCGCCAGCGCCGCCGCGAAGCTCGCCAGCCCGCCGCTGGCGAGCAGGGCGAGAACGAGGAGGGCGCGGCGGCGGGTGGGCATGGGTTGTTGTTTCTCAGTAGTCGAGTTTCAGTTCGGCGAACCAAGTGCGTCTGGGGGCAGGGTAATACGAGAAGTACTCGCGGTCGAACAGGTTGTCGATGGCCAGCGAAACGGCTGTGTGCTTGTCGAAGCGGTAACTGAGCTTGGCTTCGGCGACGAAATAGGCGTCGTAACCGGTAAAGGCATGATCGGCCTTGTCGCTGTTATCGTCGTTCGAATACTGCTTGCTGGCGTAGCGACCGGAAGCGGCTAGCGTCCACGCGCCGAGCTGCGTGTCGCCACCGATCGTTGCCTGAACCTTGGGCATGAAGGTCAGGCGCTTGCCTTCGGTCGCCGGGGCAACGCTGTTTTTCATTACCTCCGAATCGGCCACGGTGGCGTTGGCAAAGACGCGACTGCTGCCACCGATTTTCTGCGTGATGCCAGCGGTGAGGCCATGGCTTTCGGCGCGCTCCAGATTGATGCGGTTGCGCACCGTGCCGCTGCCCTGCGTATAGACCAGGTCATTCAGGCGGTTGGCGAACAGTGTCAGCTTGATTTCGCCACCCTGCCAGGGTTTGAGGTCGGCGCCGACATCCCAGGTTTCCACTGTTTCCGGCTTCAGGTTGGGGTTGGCGTTATAGGTTGTCGAGACGATCCGGGAGGTGCGATAAAGCTCGTAGACCGTTGGTGCGCGGAAGGCGGAGCCAAGTGAGCTGCGCAGTGCAAGGCCGGGCAGCGTCTGCCAGACCAGCGCCAGTTTCGGACTCCAGGCGGCTTCGCTTCGCGTCGGATAGTCCTTGAAGACGCGACTGGCAACAGGCCAGCCAGGCGTACGGATGCTGCCGTCGCTGCTTTCCCAATGGTCATAGCGCAGGCCGAAATGCGCTGTCAGGTCGTGGCGCAAGGCCCAGTCGTCCTGCGCGTAGAGGCCGGTCGTTGCCGTGCGCCCGGAAGCGGTAGCGTAAAGCGACGTGCGCGTATCGCCGTCGGTCCAGTTGCTCAGCGTGTACTCGTCGTTCTTCGCCTTGTCCTGCCGATAGGCGATGCCGGTGGTCAGCGTGTGGGCGCCGAACGCGCGGTTCCAGTAGGCGTCGACAAAGCGGCTTGTGGACGGGCTGTCGCTGATGCGGCCGCTGCCACCGGCGACCGTGCCGGTGGGAACGATGTAACTGTTGGTGCTGATGCTGCTGTAACCGGCGCTTATCTTCAGCAGGCCGCCCATCAGTTCGGTGTCGTAGCCGAGGTTGTAGATGTCGCGCTGAAATTCGCCGTCGCCATTGATGAACAGCGACTGCGCATAGGTGCCGTAGGTCGGGGCGCCGGTGGTCGTGCGCAGATAGGTTTGCGGATTTTCGGAGCCGTAGTTGTACGCCTGGCGCTGCCAGCCGAATCGCCATTGATCGCCGCTGGACAGGCGCTGTTCCATCTTGACGAAGAGGTTGTGCTCGTCCCATTCGGTGCGACCCTTGTTGCCGAGCAGGTAGGTCGGTGCGCCGGTCTTCTGCGGGATGACGCTTGCACCTGTTATGCCTGCGGCCGGGGGTGTCGTGCTGGTTACCCATTCGCTGCGGTAGCCGTCGGTGGCCGACCAGTTGCCGCCGACGAGGAGCGCGAGATCGTTGTCGAAACGATTGCCGGCCGAGAGGTTG
>JAUPVD010000487.1 GCA_030917225.1 Pseudomonadota bacterium | reverse complement strand
CTTAGCGGCTCCGGTGCGTGTTGCAGACCGGAATGGCTTTCATGTTGACGAGGCCAGGTTGCTGAAAATTGTTGCAGCGGGCGTCTACACCGAAGAGATACTGGCAGGCCATGGCCAGAAACTGGTGGCGGATGGTTTGGTTTTCGTTGTTCATCTTGCATCTCCCTTCGGTTACGTTTGCTTGCATCATGGGTTGCATAGTACGGAGCATCGCTGCTGCCGTCTGTTGCGCATGCGTAAGCGTTTTGTAACGAATTGTTACCAGGCAGGAAGGGCGCTGGCGACCGAGCGAGAACCTATGAACGATGCCCTGGAACGGGCTGTGCCGGCCATTCGAGCGTGAAGCGGGCGCCGCCGAGCGGCGATTCGTGAGCCGTGGCGTGGCCGCCATGCAGTTCGAGCACCAGGCGGGCAATGGCCAGGCCGAGGCCGTAGCCGCCGGTGGTCCGGTCGCGCGAGCGGTCGAGGCGGGTAAAGGCGCTGAAAACGTTCTCGCGATCCTCCGGCGGAATGCCGATGCCGTCATCGTCGACATGGACCAGGATTCGCCCTTCACGCAGTTCGGTACTGACCGCAATGTGGTGCTGTGCGTACTTGATCGCATTGCGCAGCAGGTTGCGCACGGCGAACGGCATGCTCTTGCGGTCGAGTTCCACGCGCAGGCTCTTTGGCAAGGTGCTGGTGTCGAGGGTCAATGACAGCTTGCCACCGAGGATGCGGATGTCGTCGACCTGTTCCTCCAGCCACGGGATGAAGTCGGTGGTGGCGAGGTGAAGTTCCGGTTGTTCGCGCTCGAAGCGGGCGTAGGTCAGGCTGGAGTCGATCAGGTTGTCGAGTTCGTCCAGGTCGGCCTCCATCATCTGCCAGAGTCGCTCGCGCTCCTCGCGTACGTCGGTTTCGGCCAGCATTTCCAAGGCGAAGCGCATGCGCGCGATGGGCGTGCGCAGTTCGTGAGAAATCGCGCTGGAGAGCTCCTTCTGTGTGGCGATCAGGCGCTGGACCCGCTCGGCCATGGCATTCAGGGTTTCTGCCAGCAGCTTGAACGAAGTGTTGCGGGCCGCCGGCGCGCGCGCCGAGAAATCGCCCTCACCCAGCGCACGTGCGGTCTGGCGCAGGGCTTCGAGGTCACGGTAAACCGGGCGAACCCAGAGCCAGACAGCAATGGCCAGGAAAAATCCGATCAGCCCCCAGGTCAGGATGCGGATGCGCATCTCGAGCGTGAAGAAGCGCCGGTTGTCCGGGTCGCGGTCGGGGGAGAGCGGGCCAATGACCAGAATCTGGGCAGTGTTTTTCAGCCGGTGATAGACGATCTCGCCATCGATGCTGACGGCCAGTTCGCCAGCGTCGAGCAGGACGGACTGGTTCGGATGCAGGCGAATGCCTTCGCGTTCGGCAATGGCTAGCTTGTAGTTGAAACGCTCGCCCAGTGTCTTGATCCGCTTTGGCCAATCGCTGCGTCGTTGCCGGAACAGGTCTTCCTCGATCATCGACACCGTGCCTTGCATGAAGCGGCGCGTGTAGTCGTCGGAAATGTCCCGCAGGGCGGTGGTGATGACGAAGTCGGCAACGATGGCGATGGCCACGAAGGATCCCATCGTCAGCAGGTAGAAGTTGAAGAACAGCTTTGACAGCCGGTAACTGCCGGCCGGCAGGCTGAAACGCCGCTTTGGCGCGGCCTGGGATACCGGGTTACTGCCAGTCATGCCGCGAGAAAAGATAGCCCTTGCTGCGCACGGTCTTGATCCGGGTCGGATTGTCCGGGTCGTCGTTGAGTTTTTTGCGCAAACGGGAAATGCGTGCGTCGATCGAGCGGTCCAGCCCGTCGAAGCCGATGCCGCGCAACTGCTGCAGCAGGTCGTCGCGCGAGAGGATGCTGCCGGCGTGGCGGGCGAGCAGCCAGAGCAGGTCGAACTCGGCGGTGGTGAGGTCGATGGTCTCGCCAGCCAGTACTGCGCTGCGTGTCTGCTGGCTGATGCGGAAGCTGCCGAAACTCAGTGATTCGCTGGCTTCCGGCGTTTCGTCACCAGCTCCCGGCGAAGCCCGGCGCAATAGCGCCTTGATACGAGCGAGCAGCACGCGCGGCGGTACCGGCTTGGTGATGTAGTCGTCGGCACCGAGTTCAAGCCCGAGAATCTGGTCGATGTCTTCGTCGCGAGCGGTGAGTATCAGGATGATTCCGTCGTACTGCGGGCGGACGGCACGGCAGACGGCGAAGCCGTCCTGGCCGGGAAGCATGACGTCGAGCACGACGAGGTCCGGGCGCGTTTCGAGAATGCGGGTTTCGGCCGTGTCGCCGCGCGCTTCGATGTCGACGATGAATTCATTCTTGCGCAGATACTCGGCGGTGAGTTCGGCGAGGCGGTCGTCGTCTTCGACGAGGAGGATGCGTGCGTTCATGGCGCAATCATAACCGCTTGGCGCTTGTGCCGGAAGGAAGGGGAAGCCTTGCGCCGTTACTCGTCAAGCGGTGCGTTGTCGCCGGCCTTGCGCCGGCGCTCCAGCACCGGCGGAATTTCCAGCTGCACGCTGATGATCAGGCCGCTATCGCCGGGCAGGGCGATGGCGATGCTGTCTCCCTGGGCGCTCTGGCAGCGGTAGAGGCTGGCTTCGCCCACCGCTTCGGAAGCCGTGACCTGTACCGATTTCAGGTGCTCGGCCAGCTCGCCCCGGCTGACCTGGCGCCAGCCTAGGCGGCGTTTCACGTTTTCTCTCCCGGAGGCGGCAGGCAGCGTCCGCTCTGGAGCAGCAGTGCAAATTCTTCGGCTGGAATCGGGCGGCTGAAGAGGAAGCCCTGGAAATCGTCGCAGCCGTACTGGCGAAGCAGGCCGAGCTGGGTATCGTTCTCGACCCCCTCGGCAATGACCCGCAGGTCAAGGCTGTGGGCCATGGCGATGACGGCACGGGCGATCGCCGCATCGTCCGGCTCGCTGTCGATGTCGCGCACAAAGGAGCGGTCGATCTTGAGGGCGTCGATGGGGAAACGCTTGAGATAGGCGAGGCTCGAATAGCCTGTGCCGAAATCGTCGAGCGACAGGGCGACCCCCTGTTGTTTCAGTTCGCGCAGCATGGCGATCGCGTTCTCGACGTCGTGCATGACCATGCTTTCGGTCAGCTCGAATTCCAGCGCACTTCCTTCCAGGCCGGCTTCGTCCAGCGTGCGGCGTACCAGACCCGGCAGGTCGTCCTGGCGGAATTGGCGGGCAGAGATGTTCAGCGCCACCTGCAACGGAGGCATTCCCGCCTGCCGCCAGGCGGCCAGTTGGGTGCATACGAGCCGCAGGATGCGTTCGCCGAGGGGGATGATCAGCCCGGTTTCTTCGGCCAGCGGAATGAACTCCGGCGGATGGATCATGCCGATACGTGGGTGTTTCCAGCGGGCGAGCGCTTCTGCACCGATGATGGCGCCGGTCTTCAACGAGACGATCGGCTGATAGAAGACGGTGATTTCGTCGCGCTCCAGCGCGCGGCGGAGATTGCCTTCCATGTCCAGCCGGTCGAGCGCCATGTGGCTCATCTCCGGCGTGTAGAAACGGTAGTTGTTGCGACCGTGCTCCTTGACCCGGTACATCGCCACGTCGGCGTTGCGCAACAGGGCTTCGCCATGGTCGCCGTCGCGCGGGAACATGGCGATACCGATCGATGTGGTGACGTAAACCTCCTTGCCTTCCACGTTCAGTGGCAAGGAAAGTTCCCGCATGATCTTGGCGGAGATGCTGGCCACGCTGTCAAGATCCTCGACGCCGCCGAGCACCACGACAAATTCATCGCCGCCCAGGCGGGCTACGGTGTCCGTATCGCGAACGCAACGGGCCAGTCGTCCGGCGACCGCCTTCAGCAGGTTGTCGGCCGGAACGTGGCCAAAGCCGTCATTGATCAGCTTGAAACGGTCAAGGTCGAGCAGCAGAACCCCGACCAGCTTCTCGTGGTGGCGAGCCAGAAGGATGGCTTGCTCGATGCGGTCGCTAAGCAAGTTGCGGTTGGCCAGCCCGGTCAGCACATCGTGCGTGGCATGGTATTCGAGCTGCTGCTCGTAGGCGATCCGTTCGGTGACATCGTTGATGATGCTGACGAAGTGCGTGGTGACGTGCCCGCTTTCGTCGCGTACCGGTGCGATGGAAAGCTCGTTCCAGAACAGTTGGCCGTCCTTGCGGTAATTGCGCAGGACGGTGTGCCCTTCGCGGTGTTCGCGCAGCGAGGCGCGAATCTCGTTCAGACCTTTTTGCGCCAGGTCGTCGCGCACCAGGAAGCGACCGCTCTGGCCGACGACTTCGGCGGCATCGTAGCCGGTGATGCGCTCGAAGGCCGGATTGACGTACACGATGGGATGGTCGAGTTGCGTCGACGAGGTGATCATGACGCCGTTGGAACTGGAATCCAGTGCCCGCGAGAGCTGGCGTATCTGGTCGTCGAGCTGACGATGGGCGAGGCGCGCGCGCAGTGTGGCGATAGTGAAGGAGAGGTCGGCGGCAATGGTCGACAGGGTCTCCCGTTCCGTTTCGTCGAATGGGCCGGAGATGTGCGCAACCCGCAGCAGCCCCAGATCATCGCCGTCGCAGGTCAGTGGCAAGGATAGCGCAGGCTCCTGCAGGTGCTCGAGTTCGGACCATAGCAACGAAGGGTGTCCGGCAATGACCCGCAGCGTCCGCGTGGGCTCTGTCGTCGCGGGATCGCCCGTGCTCAAGCGGATGGCTGCGACGGCATAGCCGCCGACTTCGATGAGTGCGTCACAGACGCCGGCGATCAATGCCTCCGGGTCCGCAGTTCCGGCTCGGTGACGGCCGCAGGCACGGACCAGCTTCAGCAGTCGGCTTGCCTGGGCGCAGGTGTAATCTGGCTCGGAGGGAGCCGTGCGCTGGGAATTCAGAAAATCTCCTTTGTGGACGATGCTTCGATATTGCTTTTGTAATAGACGCAGTTTATCAAGGAAGCTGGTTGGCGCAGTGCTGCGGTGCAGCAATGAATGGTGCCGGAATGCCGTAGAATCGGCGGCCTCGAACGAAGGGGGCGCGAATGTTTGCAGGTGTTCTGGATTTGCCGTGGTGGGGTTATGTGCTGGTTACTTTGGCGCTGACGCACGTCAGCATTGTCGCCGTCACGATATTTCTACATCGCCACCAGGCACACCGGGCGCTCGATCTGGCGCCGCAGATATCCCATTTTTTCCGTTTCTGGCTGTGGCTGACCACCGGCATGACCACCAAGGAGTGGGCGGCCATCCACCGCAAGCATCACGCCAAGTGCGAAACCGCTGAAGACCCGCACAGCCCGCAGATAGAAGGCATCAACAAGGTGCTGTGGGAAGGGGCGGAACTCTACCGCAAGGAAGCGAAGAATGCCGAGAAGATCGGAAGAGCGTCG
>JAUPVD010000486.1 GCA_030917225.1 Pseudomonadota bacterium | reverse complement strand
GTCGGCGACGGACTGGATCAGGTCTTCCTGTTTAATGGCGGTCATGCAAGAACTCCGTTGTTAGTGGTGTTTTTGATGTTGCAGGGCGAGAGTCTGGGTCATGGTCTTGTCGACAAGCGCCATGGCCAGGGCGGAGAAAAGGAAAACGACGTGGATGATGACCTGCCACTGCAAGGTGTGTTCGGACAGGTTGGTGGCATTGATGAAACTCTTCAGCAGGTGGATCGACGAAATGCCGATGATGGCCGTCGAAAGCTTGATCTTCAGCACGCCGGCATTGACGTGCGAGAGCCATTCCGGCTGGTCCGGGTGACCTTCGAGGTCGAGCCGGGAAACGAAGGTTTCGTAACCGCCGACGATGACCATGATCAGCAGGTTGGCGATCATCACCACGTCGATCAGGCCGAGGACCACCAGCATGACATCGGTTTCGCTGATCTGCTTGTTGCTGAAGGCGGCGCCGACGAGGTGCGACAGCTCGACCATGAAGAGGTAGCAGTACACCAGCTGGGCGACGATCAGGCCGAGATAGAGCGGTGCCTGGATCCAGCGGCTGGCAAAAATGGAGGTTTCGAGAAGCTTGACGATTTTGTTCATGGTCGCCGGAAGGTTAAAAACGAGCCCGGATTTTAGCACCGATATTATGTTGCAGCGCAGCGAAAGCACTGTGGTGCCTATGTTTGGTGTAAGGGGGGTGTAAGATTGGCAGGTTCTAATCCAAGGCACTTTTGTTGCACTCTGATAACCGTTTGTACCCGTACACACTGATCACAGGAGATGGCATATGTCCCAGAATGACCCCGTACAGTTTATCCAGCCCTCTGCCGAATTCGTCAAGCAAGCGACGATTTCCGGCATGGACGCTTACAAGGCACTGTGTGCGGAAGCCGACAAAGACTACAACGGTTACTGGGCCCGTCTGGCTCGTGAGCACGTTAGCTGGAAGAAGCCTTTCACCCAGTCGCTCGACGATTCCGCCGCGCCTTTCTTCAAGTGGTTTGCCGATGGCACGCTGAACGTTTCCTACAACTGTCTCGACCGCAACATCGAAGCCGGCCTGGGCGACAAGGTCGCCATCATCCTGGAAACCGATGACGGCGCCGTCTCCAACGTTACCTACAAGCAACTGCTGACCAAGGTGGCCCAGTTCGCCAATGCGCTCAAGGCCAAGGGCGTCAAGAAGGGTGACCGCGTCGTCATCTATCTGCCGATGTCGGTCGAAGGCATCGTCGCCATGCAGGCCTGTGCGCGTATCGGCGCCATCCACTCCGTCGTCTTCGGCGGCTTCTCCGCCCAGTCCGTGCGCGACCGCATCATCGATGCCGGCGCCGTCATGCTGATCACCGCCGACGGCCAGTGCCGCGGCGGCAAGAACCTGCCGCTCAAGCCGATCGCCGACGAAGCCCTGGAAAACGGCGCCTGCCCGACCATCCAGAACGTCATCGTCTGGAAGCGTACCGGCGGCGACTGCAACATCGTTGCCGGTCGTGACACCTGGTGGCATGACGCCATCGCCGGCCAGTCCGACGTTTGCGAACCGGAATGGGTTGATGCAGAGCATCCGCTGTTCCTGCTCTACACCTCGGGTTCCACCGGCAAGCCGAAGGGCGTCCAGCATTGCACCGGCGGTTATCTGCTGCATGCCATCCTGACGATGAAGTGGACCTTCGACCTGAAGCCTGATGACGTCTTCTGGTGTACCGCCGACATCGGCTGGGTTACCGGCCACACCTACATCACCTACGGCCCGCTCGCCTGCGGTGGCACCGAAGTGGTTTTCGAAGGCGTTCCGACCTATCCGGACGCCGGCCGTTTCTGGAAGATGATCCAGGACCACAAGGTCAACACCTTCTACACCGCACCGACCGCCATTCGTTCGCTGATCAAGGCGGCCGATACCAACCCGGCCACCCATCCGAAGAACTACAACCTGTCGTCGCTGCGCCTGCTGGGCACGGTTGGCGAGCCGATCAACCCGGCCGCATGGCAGTGGTACTACGACAACGTCGGCGGCGCCAAGTGCCCGATCGTCGATACCTTCTGGCAGACCGAAACCGGCGGCCACATGATCACCCCGCTGCCGGGCGTGACGCCGATGGTGCCGGGTTCCTGCACGCTGCCGTTCCCGGGTATCCAGTTCTCTGTCGTTGATGAAACCGGTACCGAACTCGATTGGGGCAAGGGCGGCATTCTGGTTTGCAAGAAGCCGTGGCCGTCGATGATCCGCACCATCTGGGGCGATCCGGACCGCTACAAGAAGTCCTACTACCCGGAAGACTTCAACGGCAAGCTGTATCTCGCCGGTGACGGTGCGATCCGCGATGCCAATACCGGCTACTTCACGATCACCGGCCGTATCGATGACGTGCTGAACGTTTCCGGTCACCGCATGGGCACGATGGAAATCGAATCCGCGCTGGTGTCGAACCCGATGGTTGCCGAAGCTGCTGTGGTTGGCCGTCCGGACGATCTGACCGGCGAAGCCATCTGCGCCTTCGTCGTGCTCAAGGGCGCCCGCCCGACCGGCGACGACATCAAGCGCGTGATCAAGGAGCTGCAGGATCACGTCGGCAAGGAGATCGGTCCGATCGCCAAGCCGAAGGACATCCGCTTTGGCGACAACCTGCCGAAGACCCGTTCCGGCAAGATCATGCGCCGTCTGCTGCGCTCGCTGGCCAAGGGTGAGGAAGTTACGCAGGATATCTCGACGCTGGAAAACCCGGCGATCCTGGAGCAACTCAAGCAGCCCGCTGCTTAAAGAAGTGAAGTGCGCTGGTGGTCGTTTCCACCAGCGCAAACCTGACCTGGTTAAATCGGGCAGGGGGAGACAAGGGTGCGTTCAAGTGGCATACAATTGCCACGAATGCGCCAACAGTT
>JAUPVD010000485.1 GCA_030917225.1 Pseudomonadota bacterium | reverse complement strand
TGGCGTAGCCGAGGGCTGGTACATCAAGGCACTGGAGGCAGATCCGAAAGATGTCAATGCGCAGGCTGGTCTGATCAATCTGCGTGGACAGACGGATCCAGCCCAGGCTGAAAGCCGGTTGAAAGGGCTGCTGGCAACACAACCGGAATCCGCCACCCTCAATTTCGCCCTAGGCAACTTGTATGCTGCACAACGCCGCTGGCCGGAGGCGCAACTCGCCTATTTCAATGCGCACACGGCCGACCCGGCCAACCCGGACTACCTCTTCAACCTGGCCGCAAGCCTTGATCATATGCATATGCCCAAGCTAGCCCTTGAATACTACCAAGCCGCCCTCAGCGCAGGCGCCAAGAACCGGACCGGCTTCGAGGCTGCGCAGGTCAAGGCCAGAATTCTTGAGTTGCAGCGCTGATAGTGCCTACTATCATCAAGCCATTGCTGTATTCGCGATCGACCAGAAAATGAACGCCCCCGCCCCTCAACGCCGGCCCCTCGGCCAGATCCTGATCGCTCAAGGCATCCTGAGCGAGGATCAGCTGCGCATCGCGTTGCTGGAGCAGATGAAATCCAACCAGCCGGTTGGAAAACTGCTGGTTTCGCTCGGCTTCGTATCCGAAGCCACCTTGCGTGATGCGCTGTCGGAAAGCTTGGGCAAGCAGAGCATCGACCTCTCCAATGCCATCATCGATCCGGCTGCACTGAAGTTCGTCCCCCGTGACCTGGCGAAACGGCACCACCTCCTGCCGCTCGACTACGACCATAACAACCTGCGCCTGACCTTGGCTGCCGCTGACATCAACGACTTGGTGGCCGTGGACAAGGTGAGATCGCTGCTGCCGGAAAACGTCGAGGTCGAAACGCTGCTCGCCGGCGAGTCGGAGATCGACCG
Source organism: Pseudomonadota bacterium (assembly GCA_030917225.1). Classification (GTDB taxonomy): domain Bacteria; phylum Pseudomonadota; class Gammaproteobacteria; order Burkholderiales; family Rhodocyclaceae; genus Proximibacter. The sequence continues at coordinate 2,437 of JAUPVD010000485.1, read as the reverse complement.
GGCGATTGACCAGTACTACGGCTACGAACTGTCCATCGACGGCATCCTGCACGAGATCGAGACGGGCGAGATCGATTATCGCAGCCTGCAGTCGTCCACCGACGAATACAGTCAACCGGTGGTTCGGCTGATCGACTCGATCCTCACCGACGCGGTGAAGCGCGACTCGTCCGACATCCACTTCGAACCCGAGGCCAATTTCCTGCGCATCCGCTATCGCATCGACGGCATGCTGCGGCAGATTCGCGCGCTGCATAAATCCTACTGGCCGGCCATGGCAGTTCGCATCAAGGTCATGAGCGGCATGAACATCGCCGAGACACGGGCGCCACAGGATGGCCGCATCAACCTTTCGATGAGCGGCCGGCAGGTCGACTTCCGGGTTTCGGCGCAACCGACCATCCACGGTGAAAACGTTGTCCTGCGCATTCTCGACCGCCAGAAGGGCATCGTGCCGCTGGAAAACCTGGGGCTGGCCGCAGACCATCTCGACCAGTTGAAGCTGATGATCGCCCGCCCGGAAGGCATCATCCTCGTCACCGGCCCCACCGGCAGCGGCAAGACGACAACGCTCTACTCGGTGCTGAGCCACATCAATTCAGAGGGCATCAACATCATGACCCTCGAAGACCCGGTCGAGTACCCGATGCCGCTGGTCCGGCAAACCTCGGTCGCCGAGTCGGCCAAGCTCGATTTTGCCAACGGCATTCGCTCGATGATGCGCCAGGATCCGGACGCCATTCTCGTTGGCGAAATCCGCGACACGGACACGGCCGAGATGGCTTTCCGCGCGGCCATGACGGGCCATCAGGTCTATTCGACGCTGCACACCAACTCGGCCATTGGCGCCATTCCGCGCTTGCTCGACATTGGCATCCTGCCGGACATCATGGCCGGCAACATCATCGGCGTTGTCGCCCAGCGCCTGATCCGCAAGCTCTGTCTGCACTGCAAGACCCCCTACCAGCCGGAGTCGGGCGAACTGCATCTGCTCGGCATCCAACAGGACGCACCCCACCCGGTCATCTACCGCCCCTGCGGCTGCGAACGCTGCGATTTCCAGGGCTACCGGGGGCGCCTTGCCATCATGGAACTCCTGCGCGTCAATGGCGACCTCGATGAACTGATCGCCCGCCGCGGCACGGCAAGAGAGATGCGCAATCTGGCGCGCGAAATGGGATTCCGGTCGCTCGCCGACGACGGCCTGCGCCGCGTTCTCGATGGTTCGACTTCCCTTGAGGAACTCGGCCGCGTCGTCGACCTGACCGACCGGATGTAGCCATGGCCGTCTTCCAGTACAAGGCGGTGACTGCAGACGGGCGAATGGCAAACGGCCGCATCGACGCACTCAACGTTATCGACCTCGAAATGCGCCTCAAGCGCATGGAGCTCGACCTGGTCAGCGGCGAACCGATCAGCACTCAAAGCCTTTTCGGTGGCAGCAAAGTGCCACGACGGGAACTGATCACCTTCTGTTTCCATCTGGAGCAACTGACCCGTGCCGGCGTGCCGATCATCGAAGGGCTTTCGGATCTGCGCGACAGCATCGACCACCCCCGCTTCCGTGAAGTGATCGCCGGTGTCATCGAGTCGATCGAAGGGGGCCAAACGCTATCTGAAGCCATGTCCAGCCACCGCTCGGTATTTGATCAGGTCTTCGTCAACCTGATCCGCGCCGGCGAATCCACCGGGCGCCTGCCGGAAATCCTGAAGAACATCATCGATTCCCTGAAATGGGAAGACGAACTGGCCTCGCACACGAAGAAGGTCATCATGTATCCGGCCTTCGTCGGCACCATCGTGATGGCGGCAACTTTCTTCCTGATGATCTACATGGTGCCGCAGCTCAAGCAGTTCGTTAAGAACATGGGGCAGGAACTGCCGCCGCAGACCAAGGTACTGTTTTTTATCTCGGATGCCCTCGTCGCCTACTGGTACATCTTCCTGCTGCTCCCGATCCTTTCAGTCATTGCCGGTTTCTTCGCCCTCCATACCAACCCGGCCGCCCGCCTGCGCTTCGACGGAATCAAGCTGAAACTGCCCATCATCGGGGAAATCATCCGCAAGATCATTCTCTCCCGCTTCGCCAATACCTTCGCACTGCTCTACTCTTCCGGCATTCCGATTCTCGACTCCATCCGGACCACGCAGTCCGTCGTCGGCAACCGGGTCATCGAGGAGGGGCTCATGCGCGTCGAGCAACTGATCGGCGAGGGACAGAACGTCACCAACGCCTTCCATGCGGTTGGCCTGTTTCCGCCACTCATCATCCGCATGCTGAAGGTTGGCGAAAGTACTGGCGCACTCGATAATGCGCTGATCAATGTCAGCTATTTCTATAACCGCGACGTCAAGGAATCTGTCGAAAAGGTACAGGCCATGGTCGAACCCATGCTCACCCTGTTGCTCGGCGGCATGCTCGGCTGGATCATGCTCT
>JAUPVD010000484.1 GCA_030917225.1 Pseudomonadota bacterium | reverse complement strand
GACCATTGCCGGTTGGTGCCGAGGAGTTCCTTGGCGGAGATACGAAGGTCCGTTCGCAGGCCGGGTTCCAGACAAGCAGCTTGTGGTCGGTGTCGATCACGAAAACCGGCAGCGGACTGTTGTGCAGGATCTGCGCCAGCCGCGATTCGCTCTCGCGCACCGCCCGTTCGCTGGCCAGCTGTTCGGTAACGTCGATGACCGTGCCGACGAGCCCGCCGACGTTACCGCGGAAATCGCGGAACACCGCTTTCGTGAAGATCACGTCGCGCTTGCCCAGCGTGCCGGATTTGATCTGTGCGGAATAGGTCTGAACGGATTCGGGCGTCGCGTAGAGGGCTTCGTCGGCGGCATCGTAGATCGCGGCAAGCTCCTTCGGCGCGATATCCCGGGCGGTCCGGCCGACGAAGAATTCGCGGCTTTGTCCGAGCAGGGTGATGAAGGCCTGATTGACACCTAGGTAATGCCCGTCCCGGTCCTTGTAGAACACCGGTACCGGCAGGGTTTCCAGCAGCGATTCCCGGAACTGGTGCTGATTGGCAATCTCTTCCTCGGCGCGCAGCTTCTCCGATATGTCGATGGCGACCACCAGGCGGGCGTTCGCCCCGCTTTGCATGAGCGGGCGCGAGACGATCTCGACCGGCAGCGACTCCCCCGATTTCTTCAACTGCAGCCAGCGATAGCGGAAATTCGGGTCGCGCGACTCGCGCAGCGCCGTCACCACTTCGCGCAGCCGGGCACGTTCCGGCTCGATGTGCAGTTGCATCAGCGAGCCGCCGACCAGATCTTCCGGGGCATAGCCGTAGTGGTCACAGAGGGTCTGGTTGACGGCAAGCAGCGTGAAGGTATCGACGTCGTAGACATACATCGGGTTCGGATTGCTGTCGAACATCATCCGGTAGGCGGCGAGGGATTCCTCCAGTACGGAATTGTTCTGCCGCGCCTGGCGGTAGCGCCAGAAAGCCACCGCCGCAACAAGCGCGAGGATGCCGCTGGCGATCAGTGCGAGGGTGAGTAGCGAAGCCTGCCCGGACGGGTTCATCGAACGATTGTTGATGCACCGGGTCGCTGCGTCAAGCAGTGATGCGCCCGGGCGTCATATAAGTCACATAACGCCGGCGCCATGGTTAAATCCCGCTGATGATCCCGCGAATACTCATGCTGGCCTGGCTGTTGGGGGGCGCCACGGCATACGCTGCCGAGGTGGCGCTCGATGTCGGCCATTCGCTTACCGATACGGGCGCCATCAGTGCGCGCGGTCGCGGCGAGTACCACTTCAACCGGGCGCTGGCGCCGGTGGTGCAGCAGGCGCTGGAAGCACGCGGTATCACGGTGCGGCCGATCAACTACGATGGGCGGGCCACCAGCCTTTCCTCCCGCCCGGAGGCAGCGTGTGGTGCCGATCTCTTCCTTTCGCTGCATCACGACTCGGTGCCAGCCTATGAATTGTCGCCCTGGGTCTGGCAGGGGCGGCGCCTTGACTACTGCGACAAATATGCCGGCTTCTCGGTGCACGTTTCGCGCCGTAATCCGGAGCCAGCAATCAGCGGCCGCTGCGCTTCGGCCATCGGCGCCAGCATGCGGCTGGCCGGCTTCGTGCCGACGCGCCACCATTTCCCGAAGCATCCGTGGGCCGACGAAGAAAATGCCGTGCACTGGCACGACAACCTCGTTGTGCTGCACCGCACGACCTTGCCGGCCGTACTCTTCGAGGCCGGCGTCATCAAGCATCGCGAGGAGGAGCTGCAGCTGGCGGATCCGGAGCGCATGGCCCGCATGGCCGATGCCATTGCCACCGGGGTGGCGGCCTGCCTTTACGCCATGCCGAGGTAGATCGGCTCCGGCTGCAGCGTGACGCCGAAACGCGTCAGCACATCGGCCTGCACGGCCCTGGCCAGGGCCAGTACATCGGCGCCACGGGCGTGACCGCGATTGACCAGTACCAGCGCCTGTTGTTCGTACATTCCGACCGGACCCAGATTCCGGCCCTTCCAGCCAGCCTGTTCGATCAGCCAGCCGGCGGCCAGCTTCGCACGGCCATCGGCTTGCGGGTAGAGCGGGATCGAGGGGTATAGCGCTTGCAGGCTGGCGGCCTGCACTGCGTCGATCACCGGGTTCTGAAAGAAGCTTCCGGCATTGGGAACCTGTGCCGGGTCCGGCAGCTTGCGCTGGCGGATGGCAACGATGGCGTTGGCGACATCGCGTGCGTTGGGTGTAGCGGTGCCACATGCAGCGAGTTCGCGCTCGACGTCGGCGTAACGTGTCAGCGGAGCCCATTTCCTGGGCAGGCGAAAGGTCACGCCGGTGATGAGGAAGCGTCCGTCGAGATGCCAGCCTTCCTGCTTGAAGACGCTGTCGCGGTAGCCAAAGCGGCAGTCAGCCACCGGGAAGCGTCGCGTTTCACCCCGTGCGAGATCGATCGCTTCGACTTCGGCCAGCCGCTCCGCCACTTCCAGCCCGTAGGCGCCGATGTTCTGGATCGGCGCGGCACCGACCGTGCCGGGAATCAGCGAGAGGTTTTCCAGCCCGGCCCAGCCTTGGGCCAGTGTCCACTGCACGAAGTCGTGCCAGTTCTCGCCGGCACCGGCATGCACGAACCAGGCCTCGGCATCTTCGCCGGCCAGTCGGCGGCCGCGAATGGACGGAGCCAGCATCAGCCCGTCGAAATCGCCGCACAACACCAGATTGCTGCCACCGCCGAGGATGAAGCGACGCTCGGCAGAAAGCGCCGGGTCGGCCGCCAGCGCCAATGCATCTGCTGTCGAATGCAGCGTCGCCAGCAGACGCGTGCGTGCCGGCAGCGCCAGCGTGTTGCGCAGCGTCAGATCGGCGTCATGGACAAGTTCAAGCGGCATGGCCGGCATTCTACCCGTGTCGTCTACAATGGCGACCATGCTTGCCCTCTCCGCTCAGACCCATCTGCTCGACCTGGAGCCGCACCCGTCGCATGTTGCCCCGGCGGGCCTGAAAATCGATGCCGGCGTCGAACTGTTTGCCGACGGCAGCCTGCATCTCGGCTTTGTCCTGCATGGTGAAACCAGCCTGCTTGATCGTGTGCTGTTGCCCGATCCCGGTGCGGCGATACGCGTCGATGGGCTGTGGCAGCACACCTGTTGCGAAGCCTTCATCGGTGTTCACGGCCAGACAGCTTACCGCGAGTTCAATTTTTCCCCCTCCACCGCCTGGGCGGCCTATGCCTTCGGCGACTACCGGCAGGCCGTATCTATGCCACTGGGCCCGGTACCGCCCATCGCCTTCATGCGCAACCCGGGCTCACTGATGCTGGCCACGACGCTGGCGCCCGGCTGGCTGCCAAAATCGAGGCCGCTGTGCGTCGGTCTTTCTGCCGTTGTCGAATTGGATGACGGCACGCGCAGTTACTGGGCGCTGGCGCATTCTGCTGCGCAACCCGATTTTCACCACCGCGACAGCTTCACGCTGATCCTGACGGAATGACCATGATCCGCTTCGGACTCGACCGCCTTCTCGAAGACCCCGCGCTGCGCCGCCCGCTGGCCGGCCAGCGCATCGCCCTGCTTGCCCACCCGGCCTCGGTGACCCGCGACCTGACCCATTCGCTCGATGCGCTGGCCAAACTGCCCGACCTGAAACTGACGGCCGCCTTCGGCCCGCAGCACGGCTTACGTGGCGACAAGCAGGACAACATGGTCGAGTCGCCGGACTACGTCGATCCGCGGCACGGCATCCCGGTCTTCAGCCTCTACGGCGAAGTGCGCCGGCCGACTGACGCCATGATGTCCACCTTCGACGTATTGCTGGTCGACCTGCAGGATCTCGGTTGCCGTATCTACACCTTCATCACCACGCTGCGCTACGTGCTCGAAGCGGCGGCGAAGCATGGCAAGGCGGTGTGGGTACTCGACCGCCCGAACCCGGCTGGCCGACCGGTCGAAGGTCTGTTGCTGCGCGAGGGTTGGGAGAGCTTCGTCGGCGCCGGCCCGATGCCGATGCGGCACGGCCTGACCATGGGCGAACTGGCACGCTGGTTCATCGCCGTCCTGAAACTCGATGTCGATTGTGAAGTGATCGCGATGGACGGCTGGCAGCCAGATGCGGCACCTGGTTACGGCTGGCCGCTCGGCGAGCGCAACTGGGTGAACCCCAGCCCGAATGCGCCGAACCTTTCCATGGCGCGCGCCTATGCCGGCACGGTGATGCTCGAAGGCACGACCCTGTCGGAAGGGCGCGGCACGACACGGCCGCTGGAGCTTTTCGGTGCGCCGGACATTGATGCACGCGCGCTCATCGCCGAAATGCACACGCTGGCCCCGCAGTGGCTGAAAGGCTGCATGCTGCGCGATTGTTGGTTCGAGCCGACCTTCCACAAACATGCCGGCAAGCTGTGCAACGGCGTGCAGATTCATGTCGAGGATTCGGCGCACTACGACCATGCCGCGTTCCGCCCGTGGCGCTTGCAGACACTGGCCTTCAAGGCGCTACGCCGGCTGCAGCCGGACTATCCGCTATGGCGCGATTTCCCCTACGAGTATGAACGCGACCGACTGGCCATCGACCTGATCAACGGTTCGCCGCTGTTGCGCGAATGGGTCGATGACGCGAGTGCGACGCCGGCAGATTTCGACGCGCTGACATTGCCGGACGAGGCGGCGTGGAACGAGGCCAGGCAGCCTTTCCTTCTCTACTGAGCTGCCGGATCAGGGAATCGGCCAGCCGAACTGCGCGCGCAGGCCGGCCAGCACTTCATCCAGCGCGCCGCTGAAGGCAGCGATTTCCATCGTTACGTCTGCCTGTCCGGCGGCGATGGCCTTCTCCAGGACCAGTGCCTGTTCCCGCAAATGATTGGCGCTGACCGAGGCGGAAACACCTTTCGCCGAATGCGCCTCGCGGCGGGCATCCTCGATGCGCCCGGCGGCCAGATGCTCGCGTACCGTGGTGGGGGCATTGATGAAGCGGTCGTGGAAACTCTTCAGCATCTTCTCGTAGAAGGCCGGTTTGTTCATCATCCGCTTCAGTCCTTCAGCGGTGTCTATGCCCGGCAGCGTGGGGAAATCGGTACTGGCCGAAGGTGGCTGAGAGGCCTGCGGCGCAACAGGGGAACTGGTCGATTCACCGGTCGGCCGATCGGCGCATGCGATACGCTTGGCGATGGCTGCGAGAGTCGAAACCACCGCCTCCGGATCAATCGGCTTGGTCAGGAAGCCATCCATGCCGGAAGCCAGGCAGCGCTGCTTTTCCTCTTCCAGCGCAAATGCAGTCATGGCGAAGATCGGCAGTGCCGCGAAACGGGCGTCGCCGCGAATGGCCCGCGTGGCATCGAGACCATTCATTTCCGGCATCTGAACGTCCATCAGCACCGCATCCCACGGACCGCCATGCAGCACCTTGTCCACCGCCAGACGACCGTTTTCAGCTTCGCCGACAACAACCCCTTCGTCGATCAGGATCTCACTGGCGATCTCCCGATTGGTGGGCACGTCATCGACCAGCAACACGCGCAAGCCCTTCAGTCGCGGCTCGTGGCGTTGCCTTTCGGCGGGCGGCTCCCGTGTCGGTTCGCTGGCCATGGCGGCTAGCGCTGCGGCCAGGCTGGTAGCCGAAACCGGCTTCAATACCAGCGCGTTCACTTCGGCGTCGGCAAAGGCGGCATCGGCCTCGCTCTGCCCGGCGGCGGTCACCACGACAATGCCCGGCGTTGGCTGCGCGCTGGTGCGCAGGCGGCGCGCAACCTCGACACCGTTCATGCCCGGCATGTTCCAGTCGAGGAAAACGAGCTGATAGGGATCGTTGCCCGCTTCACCGACCTTCTTCAGTGCCGCTTCACCGCTGTCTGCGGTATCGGGGCGGTAGCCAAGCTTCTCGACCAGCCGGGAAAGCACGGTGCGGGCAATGGCATTGTCGTCGACGACCAGTACCCGCTTGTTGCCCGTCGTGGCCGTACCTGGCGCAGTGCCCTGGCCAATGCCGAGCGGCACGTCGAACAGGAAGGTGCTGCCGATCCCCGGTTCGCTGGAGAGTGAAATCTTGCCACCCATCAGTTCGACCAGGCGGTTGCAGATGGTCAGGCCGAGGCCAGTGCCGCCGTATTTGCGTGTCGTCGACGTATCGGCTTGTGAAAAGGCCCGGAAAAGCCGCGTCTGCTGCTCCGGCGAAACGCCGATGCCCGTATCCTGCACGGCGATTTCGAGGCGAACGCGCGTATCGCTGCGTTCGGCGACCGACACGAAGACCAGGATCTGGCCGGCTTCGGTGAACTTGGTGGCATTGCTCAGCAGGTTGACCAGCACCTGCGTCAGGCGCAGCGAATCGCCAACGAGGCGCTGCGGCACATCGTTCTCGAGCACGAAATGCAGTTCCAGACCTTTCTCGCGCGCACGCTGGGCGACCATCGCGGAGAGATTGTCGAGCACCTCATCGAGTACGAAGTCTGCGGATTCGATCTGCATGTGGCCGGCCTCGATCTTGGAGAAGTCGAGGATGTCGTTGATCAGTTGCAGCAGCATGTCGCTGGAAGAACGCAGCCGCTGCACATGATCGCGCTGCTTGGTACTCAGTTCGGATTTCTGCAGCAGATGGGCAAAGCCGATGATGGCGTTGAGCGGCGTGCGAATCTCGTGGCTCATGTTGGCCAGGAACTCGGCCTTTACCCGTGCGGCGGCCTCGGCTTCAGCCTTGGCTTCGAGCAAGGCCATTTCTGCCTGCTTGCGCATGGAAATATCCTGCAGCGTTTCGATGGCACCGACGACCTCGCCCTCGCCATCGCGAATAGCAGCTGCGGTAAAAAACAACCAGCGCCCGAGCGCAGGAAAATAATCTTCTGCTTCAAACGCTCCCGGCACCACCGGCGAAGGTCGCACCTTGCCGGTATAGAGTGAGTCGATGGCGACATGGTCGTTAAACATCACCAGGTCGGCCAGCACCGGTCGTGAATCGCGATAGAAGGCGCGCCATTGATTGGCAGTGCCGATCATCTCGCTGGCGGGTACGCCAATGATCTTTTCGCAGGCCTGGTTCCATTGCGTGATGCAATGGTTCTCGTCGAGTACGAAGGTCGGCACCGGACTCTTGTCGATGATCTGCGCCAGGGCTTCGCGTGCATTGGCCAGTTCGTCTGTCCGTTGCTCGACCAGTCGTTCAAGGTCGTTGCGATAGACGTCCAGTTGCTGCTCGTTGCGATACTGCTCAGTGATGTCCAGCGCCAGGGTCATCAACCCGACAAGCTGGCCGTTCTGGCGCAGTGCCAGTGCAGACCAGCGGCAACGGATCTCGTCGCCATCCCGTGTCCGGCAACTGGTGACAGCTTCGACCACGCGGTTTTCGGCCGTGGCGCGACGCGCCATGTCTGCGTAGACCTCGCGGTCATTTTCTGCCACCAGGTCTTCGGCGAGGCGTTTGCCGAAAACCTGGGCGGCGTGCCAGCCAAAGAGTTTTTCGGCCTGCTGGTTCCATTCGGTCACGTGGCCGCGAGGGTTCCACATGACCAGTGCCACCGGCGCTGCTTCATAAAGCATGCGGTAGCGATCGGCTAGATCAAGGGCGACGGATTCGGCCTCTTTCAGTTTGGAGATGTCGGCATGCATGCCGGCGATGCGGCCGACCCGGCCATCGCCGCCGCGTGCTGCCAGCGCCCGCACACGAGCCCAGGACCATTGGTCGTCTGCGTTGCGGATACGGAAATCCAGTTCGGCGGGAAGGCTGCTGTCGCTGCGCAGCAGATCGCCGAGCATCGCGCGGACTTTTTCGGCATCGTCCGGATGCATGCGGGCCAGATAGTCCTCCCCGCGAATGGTCTGGCCGGCATCCGGCAGCCCGATCTGAGTGCTCAACAAGGCGGAGAGAAAGAGCTGGTCCGTGGCCGGGTCCCACTCCCAGAAACCGTCGCCCGACGCGCGCAGCGCGAGTTCAAGCCGTTCGCGCTGGCGACGTTCGGCATCGAGCATCTCGCGCAAACGGGATAACTCGGCGTCGGAATCGGCGGATGCTGATGCGCTCATGGCGACATCCTGAAAAAGGATGCCGTCAGTATAGCGCCGGCGATTTGCAGAATGGGCGCCGGCCAGGGCGTCGCCCTGCCCGGACGGCTGGCAACCGGATAAAGGTCACCTGAGCCGAGGAACGGAAGCCCTTCCTGCTTTACTGATTACTGCGGATCGCGAACGTAGGGTTCGCGCAGCTCGACCGGCTTGACGGTCTTCTTGCGCATGCGGATGTTGAGCATCTCGACGCCAACCGAGAAAGCCATGGCAAAGTAGATGTAGCCCTTCGGCACATGGTGCCCGAAGCCGTCGGCGATCAGCACCACGCCAACGACGACGAGGAAGGACAGTGCCAGCATCTTGATCGTCGGGTGGTCGGAAACGAAGCGGCCGATTGACCTGGCGAACAGCATCATCAGTCCGACCGAGGCGATCACCGCAGCAATCATCACCTCCACCTGGCTGACCATGCCCACCGCCGTGATGATCGAGTCGAGCGAGAAGACCAGGTCGATAACGATGATCTGGGCAATGACGCCGGCAAAACTGGACGCCACCTTGCGCGATTCTTCGCCCTCCTCGCCTTCGAGCAGCTGGTGAACTTCGCCGGTGCTCTTCCAGATCAGAAAGAGGCCGCCGGAAATCAATATCAGATCGCGCCCCGAAATGCCGGTATCGAAAACGGTCAGCACCGGCTCGGTGAGGCCGACAATCCACGACAGCACCAGCAGCAGACCGATGCGCATGAACATCGCCAGGAACAGACCGAGGCGCCGAGCGAACTCCTGTTTTTCCTTCGGCAGCTTGTCGACAAGAATCGAGATGAAGATGATGTTGTCGATGCCGAGGACCAGTTCCAGCGCAGTCAGCGTGAAGAACGCAATCCAGATTTCAGGGTTGAGCAGAAGTTCGGTCATGGTCGGCAATCATTGGCTGGAAAAGCAGCTAAGCAAGCGCTGACTAAGTCCGTCACACCGGCCCCCTTCGACGAGCTCAGGACAGGCTTCGGCAGGCTCAGGACAGGCCGGGCTTTGCCCGAGCCGGTGTCCAGTTCGTTGGTTTATCTGGCTCTGCACTTCCTTCGGTCGGATTCCGGCGTTCGCCGGAATGACGAATTTTGACTTGATCAGCATTACCCTAAACAGTCAGCCCGGTCATTTCATCGACGCCGAGCATGATGTTCATGCACTGGATGGCGGCGCCGGAGGCGCCCTTGCCCAGATTGTCGAAGCGGGCGGCAAGCAGGATCTGCTCGCCGTGGCCGAAGACGAAGATTTCCGCACGGTTGGTGTCGTTGCAGGTGGTTGCCGGCAGGAAACCGTTGTCGAGCAGCGGTGCGGCGTCGAGTGGCATCACCTTGACGAAGACCTCTCCCGCGTAATACTCGGCGAAATACGCCTGCACGTCGGCCGGCGTCACCTTCTTCGCGAGCAGGCGCGGCAACAGCGGCACGGCGACGACCATGCCCTGCGCGAAGTTACCGACGATCGGTGTAAACAGTGGCGGGTGCGCAAGGCCGGTCTGCGCCTGCATCTCCGGCAGGTGCTTGTGTGCGAGGCCGAGCGCGTAGAAGCGCGGGCTCTTCACCGTCTCGGGCAGGCTTTCCGGCGCTTCATAGCTGGCAATCATTTCCTTGCCGCCGCCGCTGTAGCCGGTGATCGAGTAGGTGCTGACCGGGTAGTCCTTCGGCACGATGCCGGCGGCGACCAGTGGCGCCATCAGCATGATGAAGCCGCTGGCGTGGCAGCCGGGCACGGCCACTTTCTGCGCCTTGCGCACGCGTTCGCGCTGGCCGCCGTTCAGCTCGGGCAGGCCATAGACCCAGTCCTGGTGGGTGCGGTGCGCGGTCGAGGCGTCGAGGAAGCGGGTGCGTGTGTTGTCCGGGCGCAGCAGCGCGACCGATTCCTTCGATGCCGCGTCGGGCAGGCAGAGGAAGACGGCGTCGGCAGCGTTGATGTACTCGGCCTTGACCGCCGGGTCCTTGCGCTGGGCCTCGGGGATGGTGAGGATTGCGATTTCCGGGCGGATCGAGAGTCGCTCGTCGATCTTCAGGCCGGTGGTGCCGTGCCGGCCGTCGATGAATACCTTGAAAGTCATGGCGGGTTCCGTATCTGATGTCTGTGCAGGATTCGTGCAATCCTGATGCGGGAAGGTTGAGCCGCCATTGTAGGCGGCTCAACCGGGTTGTTGCTATCCGTCCTTGTGCCGGGTCTCGTTAGAGTATCGGTGCCAGCCAGCGTTCAGCTTCCACCACACTCATGCCCTTGCGCACTGCCCAGTCTTCCAGCTGATCGCGGCCGATCTTCTGGACCGCGAAATACTGCGCCTCGGGGTGGGCAAAGAACCAGCCGGAGACGGCAGCAGCCGGCATCATCGCGTAAGACTCGGTGAGTTCCATGCCGATGGCTGCGGTGGCATCGAGCAGCGCAAAGATCGTGCCCTTCTCGGTGTGGTCCGGGCAGGCCGGGTAGCCGGGCGCCGGGCGGATGCCGCGGTATTCCTCGCGGATCAGCGCGTCGTTGCCCAGCGTCTCATCGGCGGCGTAGCCCCAGTATTCCTTGCGCACGCGGGCGTGCAGCCATTCGGCACAGGCTTCGGCGAGACGGTCGGCAATCGATTTCAGCATGATCGCGCGGTAGTCATCGTGCGTGGCCTCGAACTCAGCCAGCTTCTTCTCGATGCCGATCCCGGCTGTGACGGCGAAGGCGCCGGTCCAGTCGGCGGTTCCGCCATTTTCAACTCTCGGGGCAACGTAATCGGCGAGACACTGGTGTGGCTTGCCGCTCGGGCGCTCGTGCTGCTGGCGCAGGTGGTGCGTGGTGGCCAGCACCTTGGTGCGCGTCTCGTCGGTGTACAACTCGACGTCGTCACCGATGCGGTTGGCCGGCCACAGGCCGAAGACGGCATTGGCCGTGATCCACTTTTCAGCGATGACCTGCTGCAGCATCGCCTGCCCGTCCTTGAAGACGTTGCGTGCCGCCTCGCCGACTTTCTCGTCGTCGAGAATCTTCGGATAGGCACCGGCCAGGTCCCAGGTCTGGAAGAACGGACCCCAGTCGATGTACTCGGCCAGCGTTGCCAGATCGATGTCCTTCAATACGGTGACGCCGGTCTGCTTCGGCTGAACGGGCTTCGCCGCCGCATCCCATGGCAGTGCGTT
>JAUPVD010000483.1 GCA_030917225.1 Pseudomonadota bacterium | reverse complement strand
TGCAGTGATCGTCGATGCGAAACATTCACAGGCCGCTACCTTCTATGCGCGTTACGGCTTTCGTCCGCTCCAGGAAGGTGGCCTGACCATGTATCTGCTGATGTCGCTGATTCGCAAATCGTTTAGCGAGATGAGCCGGAATTGAGGCTGAAGCGAAGGTGCCGTAAGCGATAAGGGGTCGGCATGAATTTCGCCATAGATTGTTTATTCGTGTGGACACAACGTTATGACTGACCAGCGCATAGCAACACAACATCACGCCACCTTTGAAGGTATCCGCCATGTCGATGCGGATGGCAACGAGTTCTGGTTGGCGCGCCCGCTGGCCAAAGTGCTGGATTATTCGGAATACCGGCATTTCCTTCCTGTGATTGAGCGGGCGCGCGAGGCTTGCAGGAAGAGCAGTCAGGCAGAAGAGAACCATTTCGAGGATGTCCTCGAAATGGTCGACATTGGCTCCGGCGCACGGCGTGAACTGCCGGATATCAGGCTCTCGCGCTACGCCTGTTATCTAGTCGTCCAGAACGGCGATCCGGGCAAGCCTGTGATTGCCAACGGTCAGACTTATTTTGCGATGCAGACCCGGCGCCAGGAGCTGGCTGATGACGAGAAATTTGCCCGGCTTACCGAGGAAGAAAAACGGCTTGCTATCCGTAACGAACTTGCTGCTCACAACAAATATCTGGCGGCGGCAGCCAAGGATGCTGGTGTTGAAACCAGTCTGGACTACGCAATCTTTCAGGATCACGGATATCGAGGGCTCTATGGTGGCTTGTCTGCGAAAGATATTCACGCACGCAAGGGGCTAAAGAAGAGCCAGAAGATTCTCGACCACATGGGTAGTACGGAACTGGCAGCCAACTTGTTTCGCGCTACCCAAGCCGAAGAGAAACTGAAGCGAGATCAAGTGAGCGGCAAGGCACAGGCGAACCGTACCCATTTCGAGGTTGGGCAGAAGGTGCGCCAGACGATCAAGGAGTTGGGCGGGACCATGCCGGAAGCGCTGCCGACGCCTGAAACCAGCATCAAGCAGGTCGAAAGAGGTCGACAGAAGCTGGAAAAGAAGAAGTCGTAAATTGGCGGTCGGCGTCTTGCGCGGAGCTTCTGGCACCAGATTGTTTCTTGCAGCCACGTTGGCGCTGCTCCTCCTCGCCGACCAATTCCTCCCGCCCCCGCTTCCCGGCAGCAGCAACCCCGCCCACCTCGCGCCCCACGCCCAGGTCATCCTCGCCCGAGACGGCACGCCGCTGCGGGCTTTCCCCGATCGCGCGCACATCTGGCGGCATCCGGTACGGGTGGCGGAGGTGTCGCCGCGCTATGTGGCGGCGGCGCTGGCCTACGAGGACCGCTTCTTCCGCTGGCATCCCGGCGTCAATCCGTTTGCGCTGCTGCGCGCGGCGGGGCAGTGGCTGTGGCACGGGCGTATCGTCTCGGGCGGTTCGACGCTGACCATGCAGGTGGCGCGCATGCTGGAGCCGGAGGCCTACGCCTCACGCTCGCTCGCCGGCAAGCTGCGCCAGATGGCGCGGGCGGTGCAGCTGGAACTGCGCCTTTCCAAGACCGAGATCCTCGAGCTGTACCTCACCTATGCTCCGATGGGCGGTGTGCTCGAAGGCGTCGAGTCGGCGAGCCGCGCCTATCTCGGCAAGCCGTCGTTGGCGCTGTCGCACGCCGAGGCGGCGCTGCTGGCGGTGCTGCCGCAATCGCCCTCACGCCTGCGGCCGGACCGCTTTCCCGAACGCGCCCGCGAGGCGCGCGACAAGGTGCTCGATCGCCTCGTGCCCGAGTGGGGCGAGGCTGTGGTGAAGGATGCGAAGCAGGAGCCGGTGATCGCGCAGACGCTGCGTGAGCCGTTGCTGGCGCCGCTCTTCGCTGAGCGCGTGAGGAAGCTCTACGGAAACACTGAACAATTCCGCAGTCGTCATTCCGGCCCTTCGGCAAGCTCAGGACAGGCCGGACTTCGTCCGAGCCGGAATCCGACCGAAGGAAGTGCAGAGCCAGAAAGTTCAACGAACTGGACCCCGGCGTTCGCCGGGGTGACGAATAAATCAGCGCTTCCCTACCTCAAGGCGCAGCGGGTCGATACGACGCTCGACATCGGCACGCAGGCGAGCGTCGAGCAACTCGTCGCGGCGCGGCTGGCGGTGCTGCCGCCGCGCGTGTCGATGGCGGCGCTGGTGGTCGAAAACGCCACGCTGGAGGTGCGCGCCTACGCCGGCTCGGCCGATTTCTCCGACGCCGAGCGTTTTTCGCACGTCGACATGGTGCAGGGCAAGCGCTCGCCCGGCTCGGCGCTGAAGCCTTTCCTCTACGGCCTGGCGCTGGACGAGGGGCTGATCCATTCTGAATCGCTGCTCTCCGACGTGCCGCAGTCCTTCGCCGGCTACCAGCCGGGCAACTTCCAGGCGAGCTTTTCCGGCCCGGTGGGGGTGACCGAGGCGTTGCAGAAATCACTCAACGTGCCAGCGGTGGAAGTGCTCGACCGCCTCGGGCCGCAGCGCTTCGTCTCGCTGTTGCGGCGCGGCGGGCTGAAGCTCGATCTGCCGCGCGGCGCCGAGCCGAATCTGTCGGTGATCCTCGGCGGGGTGGCGGTGAACCTCGAAGGCATGGTCGGCGCCTACACCGCCTTCGCGCGCGGTGGCGTGGCCGGCAAGCCGCGCTACGTAGCCGATGCGCCGGTGGAGGAGGCGCGCCTGATGAGCGAGGGCGCGGCCTTCATCATCCGCGACGTGCTCGAATCCGGCGGCCCGGTGGCGCGGCAGGTGGAAGGCAGCGTCGGCGCACGGCGCGGCATCATGTGGAAGACCGGCACCAGCTTCGGCTTCCGCGATGCGTGGGCGGTGGGCGTCAGCGACCGCTACACGGTGGGCGTGTGGGTCGGCCGCCCGGACGGCACGCCCAACCCCGGCTTCTTCGGCGCCAACGTCGCGGCGCCGATGCTGGTCGATGTGTTCTCGGCCATCGATGACTCGCGCCCGGCCAAGCGCACGCCGCCGCCGAGCGTGACGCAGGCGAAGGTCTGCTGGCCGCTCGGCCTGCGGGCAGACGCTGTGCCGGCTGCGCTGTGCCATCAGGAACGCACTGCGTGGCTGCTGAACGACAGCGCTCCGCCGACCTTTCCCGACCGCTTGCGCGAAGGCGCGGCCCGTTACACCGACTATCGCGATGCGGCCAGCGGCCAGCGGGTGCGCGCGGCCTGCGCACCGGGCGAGATGAAGGCGGTGGACATGGCGCGCTGGCCAGCCGCGCTGGAGCCGTGGCTCGATGGCGCGACGCGTGAGCGCGCGCTGCCGCCGGCGTGGGCGTCGGCCTGTGCCAAGGCGCAGGCGCCGGAGGCGGGACTGAAGATCGTCAGCATCACGAATGGCGAGACGATTCGCCGCGCAGGTAGCACCGGCGGCGCGGCGCCCTCGTTGCGCCTCGAAGCCCCCGGCGGCCAGCAGTAGCTTATCTAGCTGGTCGATGGCGTTCAGGTCGGCCGCGCCCCGGCCGGCAAGGCGCTGCACCAAGCCTTCCCCGAAGCCGGGCGGCACACGGTGACGGTGATGGATGATTCCGGGCGCTATGACCGGGTGGAGATCAGCGTGCGCTAGCCCGAAGTCGCTCGCTGTTCTCAGTAGCGCCATCCATTGTTGCCGTGTGAACGTT
>JAUPVD010000482.1 GCA_030917225.1 Pseudomonadota bacterium | reverse complement strand
GACAAGGCCGAAGGCACTGCCGCGATCGACGATCCGGTCTCCCGCCTGCTGGTTGAGTCCCTGGACAGCAACATCCGCGAAACCGGAGCGCTCGCTTATTTCCCGTTCAAGGACGCGCGGCAGGGCATCGTGCACGTCGTCGGTCCGGAAAACGGCGCGACGCTGCCGGGAATGACCGTCGTTTGCGGCGATTCGCATACCTCCACGCATGGCGCCTTCGCCTGCATGGCGCACGGCATCGGTACCTCCGAGGTCGAGCACGTGATGGCCACGCAGTGCCTGGTGCAGAAGAAATCGAAGGCCATGCTGATCCGCGTCGATGGCGCGCTCGGCAAGGGTGTGACTGCCAAGGATGTGGCGCTGGCCATCATCGGCAAAATCGGCACCGCCGGCGGTAACGGCTACGCCATCGAATTCGCCGGCAGCGCCATCCGCGGCCTGTCGATGGAAGGCCGTATGACCCTGTGCAACATGGCCATCGAAGGCGGTGCGCGCATGGGTTTCGTGGCGGTTGATGACACGACGATCGAGTATCTGCGCGGCCGTTCCTTCTCGCCCAAGGGTGATGCTTGGGACAAAGCTGTCGCCTGCTGGCGCACGCTTGTTTCCGATGAGGGCGCCCGGTTTGACCGCGTGGTCGAACTGCGTGGCGACCAGATTCTGCCGCAGGTCAGCTGGGGCACTTCGCCCGAGATGGTGGTGTCGATTGCCGACAACGTACCGGACCCCGCGAAGGAAACCGATCCGGTCAAGCGCGAAGGCATGGAACGCGCGCTGCAGTACATGGGCCTGAATCCGAATACGCCGATCAAGTCGATTGCCATCGACAAGGTGTTCATCGGTTCGTGCACCAACTCGCGCATCGAGGATCTGCGTGCCGCCGCTGCCGTGCTCAAGGGCCGTCACGTGGCCGCCAGCGTCAAGCTGGCGCTGGCCGTGCCGGGTTCCGGTCTGGTCAAGCAGCAGGCCGAGAAGGAAGGCCTGGACAAGATTTTTGTTGCCGCCGGTTTCGAGTGGCGTGAGCCGGGGTGCTCGATGTGTCTGGCGATGAACGCCGACCGGCTGGAGCCGGGCGAGCGCTGCGCCTCGACTTCGAACCGCAACTTCGAAGGCCGTCAGGGCCCGGGTGGGCGTACCCATCTGGTCAGCCCGCAGATGGCTGCTGCTGCGGCGATCGCCGGGCATTTCGCCGATGTTCGTGAATTGAATATTTGAATCTTTGAGGAGCTGACCCATGAAAAAACTGACCGCATTCGTTCTGGCTGTTGCCGCTTTCGCCTCCATCGCCTGCAACACTGTTCAAGGCATGGGCAAGGATATTGAAAAAGGTGGCCAGGCCATCGAAAAGGCCGCCAAGTAAATGGACAAGTTCGTTCGCCTCGAAGGACTGGTGGCGCCGCTCGACCGCAACAACGTCGATACCGACGCGATCATCCCGAAGCAGTTCCTCAAGTCGATCAAGCGTTCGGGCTTCGGCCCCAACGCCTTCGACGAATGGCGCTACATGGATGTCGGGCAGCCGGGGCAGGATCAGGCAACCATCGCCGCCCGCCCGAAGAATCCGAACTTCGTGCTCAATCTGCCGCGCTATCAGGGTGCGCAGGTGCTGCTGACGCGCGCCAACTTCGGCTGTGGCTCGTCGCGCGAGCATGCGCCTTGGGCGCTGCTCGATTTCGGCTTCAAGGCGGTCATCGCCGAGTCGTTCGCCGACATCTTCTTCAACAACTGCTTTAAGAACGGCATCCTGCCGATCGTGCTGCCGGCCGCTGAAATCGACGCGCTGTTCGCACAGGTCGAAGCCACGCCGGGCTACCAGCTGACCATCGACCTGCCGGCGCAGGCAGTAATTCGTCCGGACGGCAAGGGCATCCCGTTCCAGGTCGACGCCTTCCGCAAGGAGTGCCTGTTGAACGGCTGGGACGACATCGGCCTGACGCTGCGCCACGCTGACAAGATTCGCGCTTTCGAAGAAAAGCGCCGCATCGAGCAGCCCTGGTTGTTTTCGTGAGAATTCTTTAACCACCAAGACACCAAGGCACCAAGAGACACAAAGTTTTTCTTGGTGATACTTGGTGTCTTGGTGCCTTGGTGGTGAAAAAATATGAGCAAAAAAATCTGTGTACTGCCGGGTGACGGCATCGGTCCCGAAATCATGGCGGAAGCCGTGCGCGTATTGAAAGCACTGGACCTCGGTTTTGAAATGGAAGAGGCGCATCTGGGCGGCTGCGCGGTGGACGCCACCGGCAACCCGTACCCCGAAGCGACGCAGAAGCTGGCGCAAGCGGCTGACGCCGTGTTGCTCGGTGCCGTCGGCGGCCCGAAGTGGGACACGCTGCCGCGCGAACAGCGCCCGGAGCGCGGCCTGCTCGGCATCCGCAAGCAGCTCGGCCTGTTCGCCAATCTGCGTCCGGCGATCCTTTACCCGGAACTGGCCAACGCTTCGACACTCAAACCGGAAGTGGTGGCGGGTCTGGACATCCTGATCGTGCGCGAACTGACCGGCGACATCTACTTCGGCCAACCGCGCGGCATCGAGGTGCGTGACGTTGATGGCCTGAAGCAGCGCTTTGGCTTCAACACCATGCACTACACCGAGAGCGAGATCCGCCGCATCGGCCGCGTCGCCTTCGAAGCTGCCCGCAAGCGCAACAAGAAGGTGTGTTCGGTCGACAAGATGAACGTGCTGGAAACGACGCAGCTGTGGCGCGACGTGATGATCGAGCTGGCGCCGGAGTACCCGGATGTCGAGCTGACGCACATGCTGGTGGATAACGCCGCGATGCAGCTGGTCAAGGCGCCGAAGCAGTTCGACGTGATGGTCACCGGCAACATGTTCGGCGACATCCTGTCCGACGAGGCTTCGATGCTCACCGGCTCGATCGGCATGCTGCCGTCGGCCTCGCTCGACGCCAACAACAAGGGCCTCTACGAGCCGAGCCACGGCTCGGCCCCGGATATCGCCGGCAAGGGCGTGGCCAACCCGCTGGCGACAATTCTTTCGGCAGCGATGATGTTGCGCTATACCTTCAATCAGGAGGCTGCGGCGCAGCGCGTCGAAGCTGCGGTGAAGAAGGTGCTGGCCCTGGGCTTCCGTACCGGCGACATCTACGAGCCGGGCACGAAGAAGGTCGGTACGAAGGAAATGGGCGACGCGGTTTTGGCGGCGCTATAAGGTATTTGGGTTCGGAACTTCGCAGTCCTTCGATACGCCCGCTAGGCGGGCTACTCAGGACGAACGGAGCGTTGAGCTATAGTGTGTGTAGAGCCGTTCGTGGTGAGTAGCCTGATAAGGCGTATCGAACCATGAAAGGTGGGAACAAGAGATACGGATTTATTTTTTGAGGTGAGCAAAATGAAGCGAGTTGGTCTGGTTGGCTGGCGTGGCATGGTCGGTTCGGTCCTCATGCAGCGCATGGTGGAAGAGGGTGATTTCGCCCATATCGAACCGGTGTATTTCTCGACCTCGAACGCCGGCGGCAAAGCCCCCGTGTTCGGCGGCAAGGAAGCGGCTGCGCCGCTGCAGGACGCATCGAACATCGATGCGCTGAAAGCCTGCGATATCGTCATCACCTGCCAGGGCGGCGACTACACCAAGGAAGTCTTCCCCAGGCTGCGCGCCAGCGGCTGGAACGGCCACTGGATCGACGCCGCCTCGGCGTTGCGCATGACGGACGACGCGGTGATCGTTCTCGACCCGGTCAACATGAACGTCATCCAGGATGCGCTGGCCAGGGGCGGCAGGAACTGGATCGGCGGCAACTGCACGGTGTCGCTGATGCTGATGGGTCTCGGCGGCCTGTTCCAGAACGACCTGATCGAATGGGCGACCTCGATGACCTATCAGGCCGCTTCCGGCGCCGGCGCGCAGAACATGCGCGAACTGATCGCGCAGATGGGCGTCATCCATTCGTCGGTGGCCGACCTGCTGGCGGACCCGGCATCGGCGATCCTCGACATCGACCGCAGGGTCGCCGAGGCGATCCGTTCGGATGCCTTGCCGAAGAAGAATTTCCGCAACACGCCGCTCGCCGGTTCGCTGATCCCGTGGATCGACGTCCCGGTCGAGGGCGGCCAGTCCAAGGAAGAGTGGAAGGGCGGCGCCGAATGCAACAAGATCCTCGGCAAGCCGGCTTTCCGTTCCGCCGGCTCGATTCCCATCGATGGCTT
>JAUPVD010000481.1 GCA_030917225.1 Pseudomonadota bacterium | reverse complement strand
GGCAATTTCTTTCATGTTCTTTACGGTGCCGGCACAGCCGGCTAGCAGAATGGCGGCGGTTACGGCAAGAACCGAAGCAATACGACGCATATTTCCTCCCTATGATTTAGTTATTGTGAATATCTGTTAAGCATCATACGCTGGCCGGTGAAGGACTACACGTGCCGGAAGATCAGCGCGGCATTAGTGCCGCCGAAACCGATGCTGGCCGACAGAACGGTGTCGATACGCTGTGCGGTGCTCCGGCGGACAAACGGGAATGCTTCGCATCCATCATCGGGAGTTATCAGGTTGGCCGAGGCGGCAACGAAGCCGTCGCGCATCATCAGCAGGCAGAGGATGGCTTCTTGGGCGCTGATTGCTGCGATCGAGTGACCGGTCAGCCCCTTGGTGGCCGAGATGGCCGGTATGTTCTCGCCGAAGACATTACGGATCGCATTGAGTTCGGCGATGTCTCCGCTCGGCGTCGAGGTAGCGTGCGGATTGATGTAATCAATCTTTGGCGACCCAGCTTCTTCCCACGCCGAATGCATGGCGCGGGCAATGCCGCCGGCGTTGGGCTGCACCATATCGCTGCCGTCACTGGCCGTCCCGTAGCCGGCAACTTCGCCATAGATTCTGGCGCCGCGCCGCTGTGCGATCTCCTCGCCTTCGAGCAGCAGTACCGCAGCCCCGCCGGCAATGACAAAACCGTCACGGTCGCGGTCAAAGGGACGTGAGGCCTTCTCCGGCTCATGGTTGCGGTGCGTGGACAAGGCGCCCATGGCATCGAAAGGCATCGTCGTCGTCCAGCAAATTTCCTCGGCCCCTCCAACGAAGGCGCGATCAACCATGCCGTGTCGGATCATCTGGTAGCCGTTGCCGATACAGTGCGCCGACGAGGCGCAGGCTGCGGTGATCGAGTAGCTTGGCCCGCCGACGCCAAAGGCTTGCACCAGGCAGGCCGAGGCAGTGCTACCCATAATCTGCGGCACATAATAGGGCAGCAACCGATCTATGCCGCGTGCCTTGAAGGCGGTTACGGCTTCATGGTGGCGGAATGGCGAGCCGACGCCGGAACCGACAATTAGCGCCGTGCGCGGGTCGCGAATTTCGGCATCGCTGATGGCTGCATCGTCGATGGACTTGCGCATAGCATGCCAGGCATAGATGGCCGCATCAGCCATGTAGCGCCGCTGTTTGCGTGGGATCACCGATTCCCCGGCAAGGTCGGGAATGCCTGCGATCTGGCTATTCAAACCAAGTTCGGCGTATTCCGGAATGTGCCGGATGCCGCAGCGTGAGGTACGCAGGGCATCGGCGACGACATCCAGGTCGTTGCCGATGCACGAAACGATACCGAGCCCGGTAACAACAACTTTCCGCATCGTTCAGGATTCCCGCTTAAAGATCAGCGACGTGTTGATTCCGCCGAATGCGAAGTTGTTGCTCATCACGCAGCGGGTATCCAGAATCAGACCAGTGCCGGTAATGTGCCGTAAGGTTGCGCAGGCCGGATCGGGCACATCCAAGTTGAGTGTTGGCGCAAACCAGCACCGGCGCATCATCTCGATTACCCACCAGGCTTCGATCGCACCGCAGGCACCTAGGGTATGGCCAAGATAGCTCTTCATCGAACTGATCGGCACCGTGTCGCCCAGCACTTCAGCCGTCGCGCGGCTCTCGGCAATGTCACCGCGGTCAGTTGCGGTGCCGTGAGCGCTGACGTAGCCGATGGCTGAGGCCGGCAGGTTGGCATCATCGAGTGCCAGACGCATCGCTGCGGCCATCGTTTCCGCTTCTGGTTGCGTGATGTGCGCACCGTCCGAATTGGTGCCGAAGCCGATAATTTCTGCAAGAATGGTGGCGCCACGGGCGCGGGCGTGCTCGTATTCTTCCAGCACCAAGGTCGCCGCACCTTCGCCGACGACGAGGCCGTCGCGGTCCTTGTCGAAAGGGCGGGGCGTCAGCGTCGGGCTGTCGTTTTTCGTGCTTGTCGCAAAGAGCAGGTCGAAGACTGCGGCGGAGGCCGCCGAAAGTTCCTCGGCGCCGCCGGCTACCATCACTTTCTGTTTTCCGTAGCGGATCGCTTCGTAGGCGTAGCCGATGGCTTGGCTGCCCGAGGTGCAGGCACTCGAGGTCGGGATAATGCGCCCCTTGAGGCCGAAATGCAGCGCTGTGTTCACTGCCGTGGTGTGCGGCATCATCTGGATGTAAGTGGTGGCATTGATGCCGGTCATTACATTCGATTCCATCATTTTTCCGAAGGCGCGCACAGGCTCCACGCTCCCGGCAGAGGAGCCGTAAGCGATGCCGGTAGCACCACTGGAAATGATCGCGTTGCCAAGCAAGCCAGCATGTTTCAGTGCCATTTCCGTGGCACGCACCGCAAGCAGAGAAACACGACCCATCGAGCGGATCGCCTTTCGCGGGTAGTGTGCCGGAGTGACGAAATCGATTGGCGCGCCAAGGTGCGTGTTTAACCCTTCGATGGCGGCCCATTCCGGGATGCGGCGCACGGCATTGCGGCCGGCACGCAGATTGGCATCAATCGCGCCCCAGTGATCTCCCAGCCCGGTAATGCCGGCCATGCCGGTGACGACGACGCGTTGCGTGTCAGTAGTCATGCCAGGCCTCCATTGACTCCGATAACCTGTCGCGTGATGTAGGCGGCGCCCTCGGAAAAAAGGAAGTTGACGGTGGCGGCAATCTCTTCAGGTTTTCCGACGCGGCCGAGTGGCACCATCTTGAGCAGTTCTTCTGTCGGCAACTCGGCAAGCATGTCGGTGTCGACCAAACCCGGCGCCACACAGTTGACGGTGATGCGCCGACTTGCCAGTTCGAGCGCCAGCGACTTCGAAGCGGCGATCAGCCCCCCTTTGGCCGCGCTGTAATTGACCTGGCCACGGTTGCCGATGACACCGGACACCGAGGCCAGCGTGACGATGCGTCCGCCACGCTTGGCACGCACCATCGGCATCACCAGCGGGTGTACGACATTGAAAAAACCATTCAGCCCGGTGTCGATGACGATATCCCAGTCCTCATCGCTGAGTGCCGGGAATGCGTTGTCGCGCGTCACGCCGGCGTTGACGACGATGCCCCAGAAGGCGCCACTTGCTTCCAGGTCGGCTTCGAGTGCCTGACGCGTCGCGTCGCGGTCGCGCACATCGAACTGCAGCACGCTGGCTTTCCCGCCGCCCTGTCGAATCGACTCGGCAACGGCCTCGGCCTCGTCGCGCCGACTGCGGCAATGCACGCAGATATTGAAACCGGAAGCTGCGAGTTGCTGCGCAATCGCCTTGCCAATGCCTCGGCTGGAGCCGGTGACCAGAACGCGTCGCTCGTCCATTACTGTGCTTCTCCGTGTGTTTGCCCATCAATGAATTTCGCGAAGTCCGCGGGTTCGTAGACGGTAATCGCCGCCGTGGCGAGTTCCGTGCCGTTGCCATCGACCATCGCGCAATCGTAGGCGCCCAGTCCGGAATCGTCGCGGTAGGTTACGCGAGCCATGACCTCTAGCGGCTTCCCGGCAGCAAAGCGCTCGACGCCGGCCCGATAGGCGCGTGTGCCGAGCAGCACCCCCGGTCGTGGCGGTTTTCCTGCGCGGCGCGCAATCAGCGCGACGTGCGCAGCAATCGTCTGTGCCATGAGTTCGATGCCGATCCAGGCCGGCATCAGACCATCTGCGTCCGCGTACCATGCGTCTGCGTCGGGCACTGCCTCGCAGGCTGCGCTCTCGTCGTCGGCGGCGAGCACGCGCGACAGCAACAACATGTTGCCGCGGTGTGGCAGGAGTTCCTCGATGGGCGGGAAGATGCTCATCAGGCGACTCCCAGAATCAGGCTCAGGTTGTTGCCGCCGAAGGCGAACGAGTTGCTCATTGCGACGCGGCGCCCTTTCGTGAAACAACGGCCCCAGGTGACCGTATCGAGGCGCGGCAGAGTAGGGTCGGCCTCGCCATCCCAAACGTGCCGGGGCAGACGGCCCGCCGGGTCGGTCAACGCCAGCCAGCAGAAGGCGGCCTCCAGTGCGCCAGCGGCACCCAGTGCGTGGCCGGTCATCGGCTTTGTGCCGCTGACGGGAATGCCGTCGGGAAAGACGCGAGCGACAGCCAGACTTTCCATCGCGTCGTTCTTCGGCGTCGCCGTGGCGTGCAGGTTCAGGTAACTGATGGCTGTCGGCGCAAGGCCGGCGTCGGCCAGTGCTGCGCGCATTGCGGCCTCGGCGCCGCGGCCTTGCGGCTCGGGGGCAGAGATGTGGTGGGCATCGCTTGACTCTCCGATACCCAGCAATGCAACCGGCCCGGAGCCAGCTGTCATCAGGAACAGTGCTGCGCCTTCGCCGATGTTGATGCCTCGCCGGTTCCGCGACAGCGGCTGGCAGATTTCAGGGCTGATTGATTCGAGTGCGGTGAAGCCGCCGACCGTCAGTTTGCACAGACTGTCGACGCCACCTGTAACGACAGCATCACAGAACCCGGATGCGATCAGCAAGCGCGCCGACACTAGGGCCTTGCCACCCGAGGTACAGGCAGTCGACACGGTGTAGGCCGGGCCGCCGGTGCCGAGATGGCGAGCGAGAAAAACGGCCGGATCACCGATCTCCATTTGCTCGTACGCAAAGCTGTCAGGCAGACAGCCGTCGCGTGCATGGGCGGCGATGGCGGCTTCACCCTCGGCAACTCCCGAGGTGCTTGTGCCCAGTACGACACCGATGCGCCCGGCGCCGAAACGCTCGAGCATGATGCGAAAATCATCTTCGATCTGGGCGAAGGCGGTGAGTAGTAACTGGTTATTGCGGCTGGCGTGGCGACGATACCAGTCGCTGCCGGGCAGAGGCTGAAGTGTTCCGACATGCCTGCCGACACGCGCGGCAGCAGTGTCTCGTAGCCAACCGGCTTCCGCGATCATGCCCGAGGTGTCTCCGGCAAACAGACGCTCGCGCGTGGTCTCGGTACCGGCCCCAAGTGCGCTGACTAGTCCGGGGCGCGACAGGGTAATCAGATCGCTCATTGCAGTGCTTCCAGCGAGCGACTGTCGATCATTAGATTCAGTGCAGGCACTTCAATGCGTAGCCGCTGATACGGCAATTGATTTCCTTCCCAGGAAAAAATCAGTACGTCGCCATTGCTGTCGTGAATGACACGGCGACCGGGTTGTTCGTGCAATTCGAGTCCGCTCGAGAGGCCTTCCCGGATGCGTTCGGCTGGCCAAGTGGCGATCTGCAAGAGGGCTGGGAACAGCGTCGGATCGAGGCGGCTTCCGAGGGCGGCCGGCAGTTCGGCTTGCAAGACGGAATTTTCCCACGAAACCTGGAACAGGGTCTGACCGAGTGGGCTCAGCCCCGCAAAGTGCACGCCTGACTCTCCCGATGAAATGCGCGAAATCATTCGCAGCGTTTTGTCATTCAGCGTTACGTTGCTTGCCTGTTCCGTTGCGTATTCGGGCCACGGGCCGGCTATCAGACAATACCGCCCGTTACCGGGAAGCCGCGTGCAGGAATCGCCCATGGGGGTGCAGGCGATGGCCAACATCGCAGCGCAGAGCGCGTACAGAGCGGCGCGGCTCATCGACGTGCTCCGCCCAGTGTGAGCGCTGCCGGGGCGAGCAGAACGGCAGTGCTGATCCCGATCAGCAGCAACAGGCCAAACTGATGCAATGCCGGCATGCTGGAGAGTGCCAACAGGCCGAAAGAAAGCAGCGTCGTTGCCGCTGAAAGCAGTACGCCGGCAAAGGGGGCGGGAGCGCGCTCACCGGCCTCGACGATAAAAATCGCATAGTTAACGCCGACGCCCAGGATCAGCACCAGTGCCAGAAGAGAAAAGAGGGTCAGCGAAAGCCCGGCAAAACCGTAGAGGCCAAGAGCCATACCCATTGCTACCAGCGTCGGCAGCAGAATCGCAGCGCCCTGGCGGAATCCATAGCGCCAGGCCAGCACTGCAAAAACGATCAATCCTGCAAACGGCAGCCAGAATGTGGCAAGTCGGCGATATTCGGCCAGAAGAGCAGAAACGCTGGCTGCCTTGTCAATTGCGCTGACGCCTGGCAGACCGGCGGCAAGAGCTGTCAGGTCGAGACTGGCATCGTCGTTGCTCAGCGTGACGATCAGTACAGTTCCGTTTGTGGTGGTGAGGACCTGATGTTTGAAAGGCTGTGCCAGCGGCGTACCGAGCCATCCCTGCAGCGTCAACGTGGCGTTGCTGGAAAGCATGTCGCGCCATGCCGTGACGGCCTTGTCGTGCAAGCCCGCTTCCGTCAGTAGCGGCGCCACTCTGTCCGGGGGCAGCACCTGCTGTAACAGTGTTCGCTGGGAGGCCTGCGTCGCGGCGGAGGGTACAAACCTTGACATCGATGTATAGCCGGCCAGCCCCTGCCCTAGATGCGCACGCAGACGCTCGGTCAGTGCCTCCTCCCGGCGCAATGCCTCCTCGTCGTTTGCCCCTTCGATCAGGAAGAAGCGGCTGCTACCGGTAGCGCCAACGAGCAGACGAATGCGCGCTTCCTGCTCGACCAGGGTTGCCGGTCGGGCGACGAGTTGGCGCACATCGTCGTCGGTGGTGAGGTGCAGCCAGCCAGGAATTGAAACGGCAAGCAGCATGAGGACGAGTGCAATAACGCCACGGGGTGTAACACGATCATTCCAGGTGCGCAGCAGGCGCTGCGGCAGGCGTACGTCTTTGCCCTCATACGGTCCCGGGGCCCTCGCCAGCAGTGGCAGCAGAAGAATGACCGACAGCCAGGCGGTAGCGAGTCCGGTAAAGGCAAACAGCGCGATCTGGCTGATCGCCGGGAAAGGGGTCAGCGTCAGTGCGCCGTAACCGATGAGGCTGGTCGCCAAGGCGGTAGACAACCCGGGCAGGAGGCGGGCGATCCCCTTGTCGGCCTGCCAGCGTATGCCGGCATCAAGGCGGGCAGCAAAGAACTGGATGGCGTAATCGACTGCTTCACCGATCAGACTGGCGCCGAAAACGAGAGTGATCAGATGAATCCGGTCGTGCGTCACGAGTACCGCGGCGGTGGCGAAGACGATGCCACAGGCGACGGTAACAAGGCTAAGCGCCAACGGCCGTACCGAGCGGAAGAGTAGCCACATCAGGACAAGGATGCCGATCAGCGAGCCCCCGCCGATAAGGTCGACCTCGCGCTCGGCACTCGCGCGGGCGGCATCGCCATAGAAGACCGCACCGGTACGCAGCAGCGATGCCGGCACGGCTTCCTCGCGCAGAGCTGACTCGGCGCTGGCAACAGCGGCGATGACCCGTGCTTGCGTGTCGCCAGCAAAGGTGCTGCCAAGCGGCTCGGCCAATACGAGCACCCAGGTCGCTTGTGCATCACGAACCGTAAGCATGCCATCGCTGGGCATCAAACGTGTTTGCGCAAATGGCAGCTGTGATAGCCAGTGCTGCAGGAAGCCGAACGGGTCAAGTGTCGGGTCCGTGGCAATCCCCGTCTGAAACGGTTGATGCAGGCGGCGCAAAAGGGTGTTCTCCGCCGGAAAGTCGGGGCGGGAAAGCGCACCATAGCTGTCGGGAGCGAGGAGTCCGGAACGGTATGGCAGATAGAAGTCGGTCAGGGAGCGTGCGTCAACTTGCGGCGCTTTGGCGATTACACGCTTGAATGCGTTCGAGGCTTCAAGCCTGGCGGCAAAACTGCGCGCGGCGCGGCGCGCCTGGTCAGCGTCCGCATGGCCAACGAGGAAAAGTGCACGATTGCCGAGTTGATCGCTCAGTGCTTTGACGGCGGCTTCGGCTGTGGCGCTCTTTTCCGTCGGCGGCAGCATGGCGAGCAGG
Organism: Pseudomonadota bacterium; assembly: GCA_030917225.1. Taxonomy (GTDB): domain Bacteria; phylum Pseudomonadota; class Gammaproteobacteria; order Burkholderiales; family Rhodocyclaceae; genus Proximibacter. The sequence goes on along the minus strand of JAUPVD010000481.1, from coordinate 2,845 downwards.
TCGGTTTCGAGCGGTGATGTACCGGCGAAGCGAAGCGCGATGTGAGTGGCTGCGGCCAGCACCAGCACCAGCCAGACGATTGCCATCAATTGCCGCCAGCGCATCAACGTAGCCCGAAGCGCTCGCGCTCAGCAGGAAGCAGCACGCGATCCTCACGGAGATTACGAAAGACCAGAGTGGTGCTGTCGCCGTTGGCTTCCTCGATGCGGATGCGTTCGACGTGACGGCTACCGCTCATGCGAATTTCACGCATCGCCTGCGCGACGGGTCCGGGTTTCGGTACCAGCGTCAGGTGCCAGGCGTCGATCGTTCCATCCGGCATGATGGTGAATAGCTCAGCCAGCGCCTCGGTCTGCGCTCCAAGCAGCGCACGAAAAAGTGATCCCACCTGCGCCAGACCGGGGATGTCGTGGGCCGTTCGGACCTGTGCGATCCCGTCTTCGCCGATCTCGACGATACGATCCTCACCGAGTACGTAGGTGAGTTTTAGTGGCGCATCGATCTGCCAGATCACTCCCTGGCCACGCGCGAAAACCAGCCGGCCGTGGGTCTGCAAGGGCTTCTTGAAGGCAGCCATGGCCTTCTCCTGCGCGAAATCGGCACGTAGCACCGGCGCCTGTTCAAGGCGCTGTGCCATGCGTGCGGCCAGTTCGGCTGTGGTTGGTGCGGCCGGGCTGGCGAAAGGCGTCAGCAGTAGCAGGGCGAGGATCAGTCGGCGCATGTCTTCTCCACGCGCTGGATCAGGCAGTCCGGCGAGACGAACTGCAGTTCGCCGCTGACAATAGCGACGGCGACCTGAACGGTGTAGCCCTTGGTCAGCCGCTCACCACTTTCGGTGTCTCGGATCTCGTAGTCGAAACGCAGGCGGTTTTCGTATTCGCGCAAGGAGGCGCGCACCTGCAGGCGCTGGCCGTAACGTGCCGAACGGACGTACTTCAGGTAGCACTCGACCACTGGCCATGCGTAACCGGAGTCGCGCATCTGGGGGTAGTCGTAGTCAATCTTCCGTAGCAGCGCGCAGCGTGCCAGCTCGAAATATTTGACGTAGTGGCCGTGCCAGGCGACGTCCATGACGTCGACGTCGTGGAAGGGCACTTCGACGAGGGCTTCGGCGCAGAGATCAGACATCGAAGCTCCAGTGACGGGCGCGGATCAGTTCGGTGGTGTGGCGCAGATCGCCTTCGAGCGGGCGGTCCTCGTCGAGGAAAGTGCTTTCGGAACGCACGGCCTGCACAAATCCGGCGCAGGTCGCGGTCAGCGTCGAGGCTTCGTCCCGGAATCGCAGTTCGGCGGCTTGCGTGGTGGCCAGCACCAGTGCCGCGGCGACCTGTTCGGTCAATTCGAGCACGCGCAGGCAGTCGCGTGCGGCAATGGTGCCCATGCTTACCTTGTCCTGGTTGTGGCATTCGGTCGAACGAGAGAATACCGAGGCGGGCATGGTCAGCTTCAGCGCTTCTGCCGTCCAGGCCGAGGTGCCGATCTGCACTGCCTTGAAGCCGTGATTGATCGGCGCGCGCGAACCGACGGTGCCAGACAGATTTTGCGGCAAACCGTGGTTGTATCGGCTATCGACAAGCAGTGCGAGCTGGCGGTCCATCAGGTCGGCAAGATTGGCGACGGCAGTTTTCAGCCCATCCATGGCGAAGGCAATATGGCCGCCGTAGAAGTGGCCGCCGTGCAGCACCCAACCTTCCTCGCCGTTGATGATCGGGTTGTCGTTGGCGCTGTTCAGTTCGTTTTCGACATCGCGACGAATCCATGACAGCGCATCGCGGGCCACACCGATAACGTGTGGCGCGCAGCGGATCGAATAGCGATCCTGCAGACGCACGCTTTCGGCATCGCTGCAGGCGCTTGTGCCACCCAGGTCCTCCCATATCCAGTGCGCAGCTTCGATCTGGCCGGCATGTGGCTTGACGGCGAAGAGGCGTGGGTCGAAATGTCCGGGGTTGCCGCGCATGGCCACCGAGGCCAGCGCCGTGATGCGGCAGCACAGACGGGTCAGGTAATCGGCTCGGGCGAAGGCAAGGCAGGCCAGACCGGTCATTACCGCAGTGCCGTTCATGATCGCCAGCCCCTCTTTCGGTGCCAGTGTCAGCGGCGCCAGGTCGAGCTCCTGCCAAGCGGTGGCGGCCGGCGCAAGCTTGCCGCGAAAAAGTACGTCGCGCTCGCCGACCAGAGTTGCTGCCACGTAGGACAGGGGCGTCAGATCGCCGCTGGCGCCGACCGAGCCTTCGGCCGGAATGCGTGGCAGGAGGTCATGGTTCAGCAGCATCGCCAGCCGTTCAAGCAATACGCGGCGAACGCCGGAAGCACCTTGCGCCAGCGACACCAGTCGAGCAACGAGCACGGCACGCACCGCTTCCGGCGGCAGGTGCTCGCCAAGGCCGCAGCCGTGATATCGGGTTAGGTGCAACGGCAGTTCGGCGACAAGTTCGGGCGGCACAGCAACCGTACAGGAATCCCCGTAGCCGGTGGTTACGCCGTAGATCGTGCCTCCGTCGGCGAGCAGGCGCTCAAGGTATTCGGCGCCGGCATCGATGCGGTGGTTGAAGCAGGTGTCGTCGGAAAGCCTTACGCCGGTGCGGCGAACGGCAATGGCGACGACGTCCTCAATGGTCAGGCGCGTGTTGCCGACGACGCAGAGAGATTGGTCTGATTGGTTCTGGCCTGTAGTCATGAGATGGTGCTGAGGACTCTGTAGTAGGTTGGTTGCAACGATGCGCTAGTGTGAAATTTCACGGACGACACGCATGCCGACCCGGCCGAGGTGATCCACGAATTCAGGTTCGTAGCGGCTGCGAATGCCGCAGCGTACGTAGTTAAGTTTCTGCGCCCAGGATCC
>JAUPVD010000480.1 GCA_030917225.1 Pseudomonadota bacterium | reverse complement strand
GGGGCGGCCAACGGCGGGGGCAGAAAATCTCGCGGCAGGGGAGCGTGTTGGGGCAAAGGGGGGAGCGACGGCAGTTGATGACGTGGCTGCTGTAGTAAAAGGGGGAGTTCAGACAGAGGTAGAAGTCTTGTCTGGTTCGAAACTCAGTCACATCAATGGATCAATTGGAGAATTACGCGGCTACCAAAGCGCCGTTGATGATTTGGGGCAGGTTGGTATTCAGAAACCTGGAAAGGTCACTGTATCCGGTCCCGACTACATAACATACGATCCGGCAAGTGAGAGTGTCGTCGTTTGGGATGCGAAGTACCGCGCACCTGGTGGTTCATATCCGAGGACGCTGCCGACCGACAAAGTAAATTCGTGGATGCCACAGGTTCGAGAGGCGATTCAGAGCTTGCCTCCTGGATCGGTACGCGATGCGGCGATGGAAGCCTTACAGAATGGACGAATTCAAGGGCTGATATTCCGGTGGCCAAATTGAACAGGAAGCTATATGGAACCTAAAGACTTGGTTTGTCTTCCCCGTGGTACGCGCTTGTCTGATGTTGTTCAACAGCCCTGCGAAGACGCATTTCTGTCGCCATCGATATACAGAATTGGGGCCGGGATTTACCTTCGTGCCTCGCAGTTCCGACCGGGCAGCCTTGAAAAAGACCCATCCGGGCCGTTTGTCACTGGCATAGTTTTGGCTGCTGGCGATGGATCTGCTCGCAGGGCATTGCTGATGGATATTGAGTCAGACGATGGAAAAACGATGAGTGTGCCGGCCTCCTTTCTACCGTCTGGCGGTGTGGCAGCAACGACCTATGGCGAGATTCTTCGTGGATTGAAAAAAGAAAAACCGCGAGTCTGCCAGGAGACAGCGGCCTATCGTATAGCGCTCGATGGGCGATTTATTCATCGTATGATAGAGACGGAGCGTTTCCTGTTTCTGTTTCGAAGTTCAGAGCATGATGACTCCGAAGCTCCATATGCCGTCGTTCGAAAACTGCTCTAGCTCTGCCAGGTTTCCCACTATTAGGAATAAAAGGGGCCGTGTTCGATTTTTTAGTCCCACCTGGCTGGACTCAATAATCAAATGCAAAAAATAACGAGCGCGTAATGGGCTGCCGATTACCTGCCGCGCTTACCATACCCAGCACCGGCATCACCTACGCCCAAACCTGGAACCTCATTCCCGGCGTAGCGCTCAGTGCCGCCCAGATGGCCCAGCTCACCAGCGACATGGTCTGGCTGGTCGAAAAAGAAGTAACGCTTTCCGACGGCAGCACCCAGAAAGTGCTGACCCCGCAGCTGCGCCCGCGTCCAGCCCGGCGACCTCGCCCCCTCGGGCAGCTTGCTTTCGGGTGACGTGCTCGACATTGCCGCTACTGATCCTTCGACAGGCTCAGGACAGGCCATCACCAACAGCGGCACCCTCGCCGGCCGCCGGCTTGTATCGCTCACCGCCGAGAACATCCGCAACCTGGGCGGCACGATCAAGGGCGAGGAAGTTACCCTCGGTGCGGAGAACGACATTGAAATGCGCGGCGGCACCATCGAGGCCGGCAGCCGCCTTGATCTGCTGGCCGGAGGCAACATCGACATCGCCAGCAGCACGCACAGCAGCGAAAACAAGGAAGGGGGAGATTTCTCCCGCACCAACATCGACCGTGTTGCCGGGCTGTACGTCCAGAACCCCGGTGGCACCCTGCAACTTGCCGCCGCTGGCGATATCACCCTGCTCGCCGCCCACCTCATCAACACCGCCCCCACCGCTGCCGGACTCGAAGCTACCGCCGGAGATGGTGTCGTGGCCGGCAGCACCCGCATCGACGCCGGTGGCAATCTCACGCTTGGCACGCTTGCGGTTGAAGAGAAGAACCATACCGGTGGCAAGGGCTACCGTAACGAGAGCGGCAGCCGCAGGGAAGCCGGCACGCGCATAGAAAGCCAGGGCGACGTGACGCTCGTTGCTGGCGGCACCCTTGCCGCCCGCGCAGCGGAAGTCACCAGCACCCAAGGCGACATCCTCGCCGGTGCCAACGACATCGTGCTCGAAGCCGGCGAGGCCAGCAGTTATTCGGACATCAGCCAGCAGAAGAAGCGCAGCGGCTTTCTTTCCAGCAAGAGCAAGAGCCAGCGTGATGCGTTTGCGGACACCTCTGCCGTTGCCAGTACTTTCTCTGGCGAGAACGTGACGCTGGTGGCGGAACGGGATGTTCAGGTGAAGGGCAGCAATGTGGCAGGCACCAACGATGCCACGCTGATTGCCGGGCGCGACCTCGCCATTGAGGCGGCCACCGAGACGCATTCGGAAACGCATGTTCTCGACAAGAAGAAATCCGGCTTCCTCTCCTCCGGCCTCGATGCGCTGAACAAGACCCGCGACGAGATCAATGCCAAAGGCAGCGTCGTGCGTGCCGGGCGCGATCTCGAACTGATTGCTGGTGCCGCCAATGCAGAAGCCGCCTTCGGCGATGGTGCGCAGCCAAACTCCTTGCCAGGCAACCTCACCCTTCAAGGCAGCGCCCTCGACGCCGGCCGCGACCTCGCCATCCAGACCACCGGCGACCTGCAGCTCCTAGCCGCCTACAGCCAAAGCCGCGAAACCACCCAGCGCACGACGCAGACACGCAGGAAGCTCGAAACCCTCAACTTCGACCTTGACCAAACCCGCGCCCTGCTCGCAACCCTGACGGCCGGCAATAGCATCGATCTCAATGT
>JAUPVD010000479.1 GCA_030917225.1 Pseudomonadota bacterium | reverse complement strand
GCTAGTGTGAAATTTCACGGACGACACGCATGCCGACCCGGCCGAGGTGATCCACGAATTCAGGTTCGTAGCGGCTGCGAATGCCGCAGCGTACGTAGTTAAGTTTCTGCGCCCAGGATCCGCCACGCATGACACGCTTCTCCTCGCCGCCGGATTCGATGCGCGGATTCTTCGCAACGGCAGTCGGGTAGGGGGTGACGAACTTGTCCTGCACCCATTCCCAGACATTGCCGGCCATATCGTGGATGCCCAGCCCGTTCGGCTTCTTGGTGCCGACTGGATGCGTCTGGTTGCCCGCCGCCTCTTTGTCGAACCAGGCAACGTCGTAGACGTAAGCGGCGGTCACACCGCCCGGCCAGACTTCGTTCTTGCCGCCGCTTCGGCAGGCGTATTCCCATTCCGCTTCGGTCGGCAAACGGAAGGTGCCTCGGCCTGCAGCATTCAGTTTGTGGATGAACTCCTGTGCCTGATTCCAGGAGATCTGGTCGACCGGGCAATTGTCCCCGCAAGCGGCAAATTTCGAGCCCTTCGAGTCCATCACTGCTTGCCACTGCGCCTGAGTGACTTCGTACTTTCCGATCTCGAAGCTGTCGACGCACACTTCGTGTACAGGGCGCTCGTGGATTTCGTAGGTGGCAGTACCCATCTGAAAGCAGCCGCCTGGAACCCGTACCATTTCGATGGTTGTCGCAACGTCGTTGGCCATCGCCGTTGGAAGGCTCGCCAGAAACGTGCATGTGGCAGCCAGTAGCAGTATCTCCCGGTTCATCTGTTTTTTCCCCTTGGCGTGTTCGTGAAAGAAATATCGGTCGTTGGCAAATCAGGGCAGTTTCACGACCGTGCCCTTGAAGGCTACTCCGGCCATCAGGCCGCCAGCGCCGCAGGTGTATTCGGTCTCGCTGCTTTTTTCGTGGCTCTTGTAGTTGCTCACGATGTTGATGACGGCATTGCCTCCTTCCTTTCGCGCACGCTCCTGCAGTTCGAGCACGGCGCTAAGGAAGGTCCACTCGCACGCTTCCTTGTCGGTCTTGTTGAAAGCGTTGGTCTTCTTGTTGGTTTTCCACTCGCCCAGCGTCTTGGACGGTTTTGGGTGCTTCTGCTTGCCAAAATAGAGTTTCACCCCCTTGTCGAGTTTTGACTGGGCGGCTGGTGTTTCGAGGGCTTCCTTGAGCGGCAGGCTGAGATGCTCGTCACGTGCGTGGGCGGGGATGCTGCCCAACAGCAGGGCCGCGAACAGGGGAAAGGTACAAAGGAATTTCACGATGGAATCCTCGACGTCATTTGCGGGAATTGCGGAGTTTGGTATCCGCCCAGAAATCGAAAAAGTTGAACCACTGGAATGGTGTCTGAAGACACAGGGTGGCGAGGTGATTGGCGTAGCGTTGAGCATGTTCCGCAATGGCGGATTCGCGTTGTCCGCGCGGCAATATCATGCGCTCGGCGAACGGTTCGAAGTGCACGCGATAGCCGCAGGTCTCACGGGCACAGACGAAAAGAAAAACCGGGCATTCGAGCAGAGCAGCGAGGATGAACGGCCCTTGCGGAAAAAGTGCCGGCGCACCCAGAAACTCGGCGCTGACAACTCGGCCGTTCTCGGCCGGCGGCGTGCGGTCGCCGACGATGACCAGCAATTCGCCACGGTCAATCTTCTCTCGCAGCATGATGGCAGTGTCGGGGCCGAGACTGCTGATCTGCAGCAGGTTGACTTCGAACCCTGGGTCGGCCGAGGCCAGTGCAGCGTTGAATCTGCGGGCATGATTGGTGTAGACGACGGCGTTCACCCGGGCGATGCCGTTAAGTTGTGCGAGTGCGCGCATCATTTCGAGGTTGCCGAAATGAGCGCCGAGCAACACCGCACCATGCCCTGAGGCGAGCAGCGCTTCGAAATCACGCTGCTTGTCGAAGGTGATCTGGTGGTGGTCGACGCGTCCAGTCCAGGCCGCCAGCTTGTCGAGGTTTGCGTCAGCAAAGGCCAGCATGTGGCGGTAGGCGTTGCGCCAGGTAGGCGCAGGCGATTCCGGACGGATTGCCTGCAGTCGGCGCAGATAATCGAGCGAGGCCTTGCGCGCCGCAGTGCCGCTGAGCAGGAACCAGCCGACGATGGGGCGCAAGAGCAGGCGGGCAATAGTGTCACCTAGTAGGCGATAACTCGCCACTGTCAGGCGCAGTCCAAGCGAACTGCCGCGTTCAGCGTGGCGCGACCAGTGCGTGGCTTCGAAACGCGGCGGAAACAGTCTGCGCCATAGCAGAAGTGGCAAGCGCAACAGCATGCCAGCACAGAGGCGGGTGTGCATCCACGAGATGCGCAAGTTATCGCGCCACATGTTGAAATGCGACAGGCCGCCTGCGGGGTAGATGACCCGCGTAGGCAGGTTGATGACCGGTATGCCCATCCAGAACAGGCGGACAATGATTTCGGTATCAAAATCCATGCGCAGTGGGATACGGCAGCGCTCGATCAGCGCCACGGTAGGCGCCAGCGGGTAAAGGCGGAACCCGCACATCGAATCGCCGATAGAAAACGACAGTGTTTCGATCCATACCCAGAAGTGCGTGATGTAGCGTCCGTAGCGGCGGCCAGCAGGGGCTGATGCGTCGTAACGGGGCTGGCCGGCGACGATGGCCTCTGGCCGGGCGCGACTCTGCTCAAAAAAAAGTGGCACGTCGGCAAGGTCATGCTGGCCGTCGGCGTCGACTTGTAGCGCGTGCGTGCATCCGGCCTTGAGAGCTTCGTGAAATCCGTGCATGACAGCGGCGCCCTTGCCACTGTTCTGTGCCAGACGCGACAGACGCACCTGAGATTCGCTTGCGGTGAGTGCGGCGAGGATTTGCTGCGTGGCCTCGTTCGAACCGTCATCGACAATGAAGATCGGAACGTCGTACGCGGCGAGCCTGGTGATGACTGCGGCGATGGTATCCCGGTGGTTGTAGATGGGGATGACGATGGCTGGCGCAAAACTCATGCGACTGCCTCCGCGGCGAAGACGATCTGTCCGGACGAGACAATGCGCTGCGTATCACGATAGCTGAAATCGAGCTTCTGCTTTTCCGGCACCCAGGCGATCTGCAGCGTCAGCGCCGTGCCCGGAAGGACGGGCGCCGAGAATTTCAGTGCGCGCAGGGCAGCGAAGGCTGTGCACGGGATGCCGAGATGTTTGCGGGCAAAACGGATGGCCCAGTCCACCTGTACTACGCCGGGGAGAATGGGAAAGCCCGGAAAATGACCAGGGAAGTAGTCGAGAGAAGGATCTGCCATCAGGAGCAGTGTGACCGACCATCCCTCGATCTGAACGTTCTGGACTTCCGGGAACCGGCTCACGGCGTTGATTCCAGCAACCGGGTCACTTCGGCTAACGCGAGCTTTCCTCGTTCGTTGCAGGGTAGTTCGCCAACGAAGCGCCAGCGGCGTGGCAGCAACACGGTATCGAAACGTTGCCGAAGATGCTGACGCAGACTGTCGATCAGCGCCTTTCGTTCCGGGATCCCAGACTTGGCAACGACCACCGCCCCGACCAGCGTGCGCCCGGAGAGTGTCAGCGGCGCAATCGCTGCGGAGGCAACGGCAGGATGGTCTGTCAACCAGGCTTCCATTTCCGGCAGCGACAATCGCTTCTCCTCAATCTTGACGATGCGGTCGAGCCGGCCGCGCAGCAAGAAAGTGCCATCGGCACAAATCTCGGCGGCGTCCTCCATGCGCAAGGGTTGGTCGTCTGGCAGGAAGGGGGAGCGTACAAGCAGTGCTCCGTCAGTGTCGGTGTCGACAACAACCTTTGGGAGTGGCTGCCAGCGCTCGCCGAGATCATGCTGCCGCCAGGCAATGCCGCCACTTTCGGTGCTGCCGAAAACCTCGATTGGCGTTGTTCCCCAGTCGCGCTTATAGCGGGCGGCAGTTTCCGCAGCGAGAGGGCCGCCCGACGAAAAAATAAGCTTTGGGCGTTGCGGCAATGCAGCCAGATCGAGCAGTTGGTACAGCCGTGACAGATGCGCCGGCGAAGAAATAAGCAGCGTCGACGGTGTTTCGCGCAAGCTCTCGACCAGGGCTGTCGGCTCGGCAATGGTGGTGTTGTCGAAAGGACGGCCGGCAGTCAGTGGCCAGAGCAGGCGGAACAGCAGGCCGTAGATGTGATGATGGGGCGTGGTGGCCAGTGTCGTTGTACCGGAGGCGAGCCCGCCCCAGCACTGCTCGAGCACATCGCACTCGGCGTCGAGCTGACGGACAGTCTTGCGCACGCATTTTGGCTCGCCGCTGCTGCCGGAGGTGTAAAGCTCCAGCGTTTGCGGCGTCACTTCGTGCGGCGGCGCAAGATTTGTAAACGATGCCAGGGTCTGGGGCTGGTAGTTGGGCGGGATCACCGGTACATGATCGTCAGTTAGTGCAGCTAGCAGCGCGGCTAGAAAATCAAATGGCGTTTTCTCCTGCAGCAGGATGCGGCGCCGTGGTAGTGCAGGCAGGCGGCGACGTTCGATGGCTGCCCGCAGTTCCCCGCCGGTCGCCATATGTGCGCCGTCCCGTGCAACGACGTGGGCATCTGGCCAGTCGAGACGCAGCAGGGAAATGCCGGGGTGGGTCACGTTCATGAGGGGATTAGGCGATCCGACTGCGCATGCGATGGCGCACCAAGCGCTCACCTGCAAAGAGCAGACCCATCAGCAAGTAGGCGATGAAGCCGTTGTAAAGCAACCAGGCTTCACGTGTGGCGAATACGGTTGCTATCGAAATCGCGGTGTTGATGACGAAGAAGCCACACCATACCTGCGTGATGCGGTGCGTGTAGGCCACGCCTTGTGGAGGGAGGTCTTGCTCCGTGAGCCGGGCGATCCGTTCGATGACGGTTGGCGGGAAGCGTAGACTGCGGCCGAACACGAATAGCAGCGACAAGCTGACCGCGGCTGGGTAGAGCAAGAGCAGAGTTTCGCTGTTGCCTGCAATGATGGCCAGTGTGTAGAGACCGATGCCGGCAAAGGAAAGCCACTCTGCCGTGGTCAGATTGGAGGCGAAGCGTCGTGCCGACTGCCACTGCCGCAACAGAAGCAATGCGCCGATCAAGGCGCCAAAGACGCGCGGCTCAAAACTCTGTAGACCGAAATACACGGCCAGCGGGTAGGCGAGTGTCAGCGAGAGCGTGAGCGCGTTGAGCAGCTTTGGCGGCACGGCTCGCATCTTCTTTCAGGCAGCCAACAACCGGTGAACGGCGGCGATGACGTCTGCGACGGAGCGGATGTCTTTAAAGTCTTGTGGCTGAATGCGCTTGCCAGTGAGTTTCTGTAACTGGATGGCGAGATCGACGGCGTCGATGCTGTCGAGGTCGAGATCGGTGAACAGCTGCGTTTCCGGCACGACGCGCCCCGGTTCGATTTCGAAGGTGTCGTGCAGGATAGTGCGCAATTTCTCGAGGATGTCCTGGTCGTTCATGATGTTGCCGATCAAAAAAATCTTGGGGTCAGGCCGCCTTGCCCTGACTGTGCACGAGGGCGGCCAGTGAGAGGACATTGCGGAAATGTTCGCGGGTGCTGCTATCGCCGGCTTCGAGTTCGATGCCGTACTTCTTTTTCAGGGCGATTCCGAGCTCGAGTGCGTCGATCGAATCCAGGCCGAGGCCTTCGCCAAACAGCGGTATGTCGCTGGCGATATCTTGCGGGCTCATGTCTTCAAGATTCAGGGCCTTGATAATGAGGGCCTTGATCTCCTGTTCAAGCGTATCCATAGGGTCTCAATTCACGGGAAAAATAGTTTTCAAGAGTGTCGGTCAGGTGACGTGCGCCGATAGCGGTAGAACTTGCCGCAGCAGCATCGCTTGTCGCTATGGCGGGATGGACATCGACACTGAAGGTGAAGGGGCGGTCAGGTGCCAGCCACCACGGCGCCCCTTTGGTCAGGGTTGGCGGATCGCAGGCGATGAGTGCCGGAGTCACGGCAGTTCCTGCCTTGAGCGCGACATGAGCAGCTCCCCGCTGAAAGCGCAGGGCTTGCCCTGGTGCGGTGCGTGTGCCTTCGGGAAAGAGCAGCAGTGTCTCGCCACTTCGCAGCGATTCGGCGCAGGCGTTAATTACGTCCTCCGGTGAATCGTTGTTGACATAGCCGGCCGCACGTACGATGCCCCAGTAAAATGGGTTGCGCCACAGGGCACCCTTGACCACGCAGTTGGCCTGCGGCATGAGCGAGATGAGCACGACGACGTCGATATAGGTTGGATGGTTGGCCAGCACCAGCGTGCCGTGTTTCTTTGTAAGTCGATCGACGCCCTCTGTCTCCAGTCGCATGCAGCCGCTGTCAACGAGCATGCGTACCAGCAGTCGAAAGCAGAAACCGATGACAGTGCGCGCTCGCGCGCGACGCACAGCGGTTGTGCCGGGAACGAGCATCAACAGCGGCATCAGCACTGCCGACATCAGGGTACCACCGATGCCGAAGGCGACGAAGCTGAGTGTAGTGACAAGACTGCGCCAGAGGCGCCCAGCACTCTTCATTGCAGAGTCCAGTTCCAATGGCGGTGGCCATCAGTCCAGTCAGCGACGCCTTTTTCCAGCGCCTGCCGACAGGCATTTGCCTGCAGAGTCATGGGCGTTCCGGGCTCGTCACTGGGACAAATTCGGGTGCGCAGGCGGATCGGGCCTGCCCGGTCGATCAGAAGGCCAATGGCAAAAACCGCTTCTGGATCGCCAGGTTGCTGGCCGAGCGGGTGGGGAGCAGGGGCGTCGGCATAGACGTAGACGATTGGTCGGGTCGGCTCTTGCTGGGTGCGCAGGTATGCCTCAAGTAGGCCGTAGCCAAAGCTCTCGACACCGGCAGCGATAGCAGTTGCCGGGGCATGATCGCCGCGGGCGATGGAAAAGATGCCGGCTGCCGAATTTGGCACTGACAGGCTGAACAAGGTTGGCGACATTTCCTCGCTTTGCGCCAGATTGCTCAGCAGATCGACGGTTCGCTGCAGTTCGCCGTGACGAGAGGAAAAAACGAAACTTGCCGACGGACAGTCATGCGCACAGGCGTTGGCTACGTGCAGCGCGCCTCGTGCTAGCGGCGACAGTCGACGCCGCAGCAACGGGTCGACAAAGCTCAATTCGCGTGGATCGTCATTCTGGCAGCAGGCCCAGCGAACGACGGACAGATCCCATTCAGCGACGGAGGGCATGCTATTGCTTGTGTTCAGAGCTTGTTCAGTTCCATGCGGATACCTTCACGCAGCTCGGATACCCAGCGGTTGTAGTACGGGTGGATCACGCGGGTGTTGGTGTCCGGTACATATGAATACTTCATGTTGGTACTGTTCTGGTACAGGATCGAGTAGGCTTGAGCGCTATAAGTGATGGTAACAACCACCGTGTGCTTGCCACGCACCTGCAGCATTGCCTGAAGTTCTTCGCCCTTTGCCCCCTTGGCGACTTGCCAGCTACGACCTGTCGCGGCGGTAACAATAGCGTTTTTGACTTGGTCAGTCGTGAGTGCCTGGCCGCTGCTCGTGAAGATGGTGTTATCCGGGTAGTCGACGATGGGTACGGCCTCGCGCGCCTGGGCGGTCAATGGAATTGTAACGAGTGCGATGACGGCGCAAATGCGAGCAAGCGATAATTTCATTTCCCTCTCCCCCTGAATCTCTTGAAAAACAGTTAATTATATCACTGCTGTCCAACATAGCCGAAACCTCGCGGATGGCATGTTGAATTGATGGGGGTTTCG
>JAUPVD010000478.1 GCA_030917225.1 Pseudomonadota bacterium | reverse complement strand
CAAGCCGGCGTCCCGTTTAACGTGGACTGGCCGGTCAAGCCGTGAAGATCACGATCCCGCTCCTCGGCTCTGCTGGTGTCGTCAAAGACATTCAGCCGCATGAGTTGCCGCTGTCGGCCCTGAGCGATGCGACAAACGTGCGCTTCCGGGATGGCGCGGCAGAGCGGATCACGGGCGACAAGCAAATCTTCGCCACGGCGGCGAACATCCCCTATCAGGTGATGCTGTACCGCACGGCGACGACGCTGTTCCTTGTGCACGCGCACCTGGCCGCGGTGTTCGTGGACTCTAGCAGCGCGAGAACGGACATCACGGGCACGGCGCCAACGGGCGGCGCGGGCGACCACTGGACCGGCGGCGTGTTCGTTGGGACGCTGATCATGAACAACGGGAAGGACAAACCGATGTTCTGGGCTGGCGACACGGCTAACAACCTGGCGACGCTCACGAACTGGGATGCGAACCACACCTGCAAGGTGCTGCGCCCGTGGAAAAACTACCTAGTCGCGCTGGACATCACCAAGACTTCGACCCGCTATAAGCACATGGTCAAGTGGTCCGCGGCCGCAGACCCCGGCACGCTGCCGGCGTGGGATGAGACTGACGCGGCGACGGATGCCGGTGAAATCGACCTGGCAGAGACCACGGACAACATGGTGGACGCCCTGCCGCTGGGTGATTCGCTGGTCATCTACAAAACGGCTAGCTGCTATTCGATGACGTACATCGGCGGGCAGTACGTCTTTCAATTCAGGCGGCTGCCAGGCGAGTGGGGGATGCTGGCACCTAACTGCGGCTGCATCGTGCCGGCCGGGCATGTGGTGTTGACAGCCGGGGATGTCGTGCTCAACACCGGGGCCGGCATGCAGTCGATCCTGTCGAACCGCATGCGCAAGTGGCTTTTTGATGCGATGGACACGACCTACTATGACCGTTCGTTCGTGGTCAGCAACCCGTCGAAAAATGAGGTCTGGATTTGCTTCCCTACTGTGGGCGCGTCGGTCTGTACTCAGGCACTGATCTGGAACTGGACTGAAAACACGTTTGCACTGCGCGACCTAGATAGTGTCACTGCGATCACATCGGGGCAGTTTGAATACGCGGTCAGCGATCCGTGGTCTACGGACGCCGCGGCCTGGGATGCCGACACGACGATTTGGGATACGTCCGACATCCCGCTCGCGCAATCGTCGCTGATCATGGGGACTACGGATAAGTATTTGCTTGTCGCCGACGACTCGGTGACACAGTTCCACGCCGAAGATTACACCAGTCGAATAGAGCGCAAGGGGCTGGCATTCGATGCGCCTGATCAGGTCAAGCTATTGCGTGGGATAACGCCACGAATCGACGGGACGGCCGGGCAAACGGTATACATACAGGGCGGCGGAGCGATGGACGCCGAAGGCAATTACACATGGTCGGAGCCGGTGCCATACGTCGTCGGGACGACACGTAAGGCCGATCTGTTCGCCACCGGACGATTCCTGGCGTATCGCATATACAGCACGACCGGCATGGGCTGGCGCGTGCGCTCCATTGATCTTGATGTGCAGCCGATGGGGGGTTACTGATGTACCGCCGCGGCGCCATTGCATCAAGCAGCCTGGAGGCGCTGGCCGCGTCCGTGCGCAACGAGCTGGACATGCTCGCGCTGCAGCTTGCGCAGCCCGTGGAGTACGCGGCGCTGACGACGCTGTACGCGGCGCCGTCGCGCATCTTCGAGGGAATGATCGTCAAGGCGGATGGCGCGACCTGGGATCCAGGCGCCGGGGCTGGCATATACGGGCGGATCGGTGGCGCCTGGGTGCAATTGGGATAAGGACAACATCATGGCAGGACTACTGGACGACCCCATCGCCGCGCTGGCCGCGCAGATCAGGGCGCAATACAACACCGGGCAGGGCGGCTCCGGGAGCTGGGACGATGCCGGCTATGACCGGGCCATGGAACTTGCGCAACTGTTGGCGAAGCAGGGCATCACGAACTTGTCCGACCTGGCGCTGAAGAACACGCCGTATGACGACGCCAGCGCGGCCGAATACAACCGGGTCAATGCGACCGGCGCTGATATGAACGGCTATCCGATCTCGCCAGGGCTATCGGCGGAGGACTTGAACGCGGGCGGCGGGCGCAAGCAACTGCAGATCGGCGACAAGGCTGTGGGGTTCCTCGGGGACTACAACAACGATGGCACCTATGGCAGCAACGCTGGCGAGTTCCTGCAGGGCAAGGGCGACGAAGCCCTGCTAGGCTGGTCCGCTCGCGGTGACGGCAACACGTCCTATCGCGTCGTGACTGATCCGGCCACTGGTAAGGTCTCCATTGCGCCGGGCTGGAATTCATCGAGCGACGCGGACACGGCGCGCAAGCTCGCCATTGCCGCAGCGGTGATCGCTGGCGGGGCTTACGGCGCATCCGCGATGGGCGGGGCTGGCGCCGGGGCTGGCGCCGGTGGTGGCCTGACTGGCGTGGACGCTGCAATGGCTGACTATGCGGCTAGCGGTGGCGGCGCCGGGCTGTTCGGCGGTGGCGGTGCTGCTGCCGGCGGCATCGGCACGCTGGGGACGCTGCCCGAAGTGCCAGGCCAGGTGGCGTCAATGTCCACCATGGGGCAGTTCACGATGCCTGAGCTTGCCTCGGCTGCCTACGTCCCGACGATGGCAGAGCTGGGGGCCGGGGCGGGTGGGCTGCTGTCTGCGGCAGGCAAAGGCGCTGGCGCAGCGTCCGGTGCGGCAAATGCTCTTGGTGAATACGGCGATCTTGCAAAGCTCGGGATCACGGCCCTGGGCGCCTATGAGGGCTACAAGGGAAACGACCCGGCGACAAGCACGAACGTCCGCACCCTTGACCCGCGCATTGATTCGCGTGTCTTCGGTGAAGGCGGCCTGATGAGCAACGCTGATTCCTGGTACCACGCGACCACGAGCGGGCAAACCGAGCAGATGCAGAAATCCCAGGAGTGGCTGCGCGGGATGCTCTCGTCGCCCGAGGCACAGCAGGGGCTGGC
>JAUPVD010000477.1 GCA_030917225.1 Pseudomonadota bacterium | reverse complement strand
GTCGTCGTAGACCACCACCTGCGTATCGTTGCCGATCCCTGCCTCGCCAAGGCGGGTGGCTAGGTCTTGCATGTCCGGAAGCGGGTGCCGCCCGTTAGTGCCGGTCATCGGCCCCGAGAGATCGCGGTCCAGATGCAGGAAAATCGCCCCCGGGACATGCGACGCAGCATAGACCCGCTCGCCATACGAAGTATCGGCGAGCTGATGGCGAAGATCGACGACGCACCAGGCAGGATCGTGCAGATGATCCTGCAGCGTAGCGCCATCAATCAATGTTTCAAACATCGCGTGTTTCACGTCAGGCAGGAACATCCAGCCAGGCAGTGGCATCTTCGGCGTCGGCAAAAATCTGCATTTCGGCATCAACGAAGATCTGCGACAGCCAAGCTGTCCAGGTAACCCACTGACTGTCGGTAACGACGGCGATACGGTTGAAATTGTGCGCATGCGAGCGTGAGAACTTCAACTCCTCCCATGCTACGTCGAGGGTGAAATCGCCCATCTGGCGCAGGTCGAAGAACAGATCGACCGGCCCTTCAAACTTCACCTTGTAGTTAACGGCTTCTTCGAATTCCTTGTAATCGGCCAGTGAAAACTCGCCGAAAACGGCAACATTGACGCGGCCCGGCTGCTGATCGGTAACGATCATGGTTCAACTCCGTTGTGGTTATGTTTCCCGACTCAAGTTTAATCCTGTTCCGCCACGATCGTGACAGATTCCGCACGCGAAAAATACGAGGCAGCCACGCCACTGGCAGCGATCAGGACAATACCGATCCAGGCACCGCCGGGCAGCATGTCGCCCCAGAAGACTGCGCCGAAGAGGCTCGCGAAGACGATGGCGGTGTATGCCAGGCTGGCAGTGACGATCGGCTTGCCGCGTTTGTAGGCGCGGGTCATCGCCAGTTGTGCCAATGTCGCGAAGCCACCGACGCCGAGAAGCAGCAAGCCGCCGTGTAGATCGACCGGGTGAAATTCGTACAGCAGCATCCACAGCGCACTGCACAGCGACGCGAACAGGGAAAAATAGAACACCGTTCTCGCCACCGGCTCGCCGCGCGTGCCGAGCTCGCGAACGTTGAAGTAGGCCACTCCGGAAATGACACCCGAGCCCAGGGCGATGAGCCCGCCGAGCAGTTGATCCGAAGCCAGCGTTGGCTGCAGCAGCAGAACGACGCCCAGAAAACCGATGGCCAGCGCGACGACCATGCCGGCACGCAGGCGCATGCCGGCAAAAGCCGAGAAATAAAGGGCAAGAAAAATCGGCGAGGTGTAGTTGAGGGTCACCGCCGTGGCCAGCGGCAGCATGGCAATAGCGTAGAAGTACATGAGCAGCGAGGCGAAGCCGCTGGCCCCCCGAAACACCTGACTGCGGACGTGCACCGTGGCAAATCCGATACCCTTCGCGCGCATCAGCCCGAACATCAGGGCAAGTGAAATGACGCTACGGTAAAAAACAATTTCCGGCGCTGAAAAGGTGTCGGCGGCAAACTTGACGCAGACGCCCATGCAGGCGAAGAGAAAGCTGGCGACGACCATCCACAGGGATTGCATGTTCGGAAAGAAAACGTCCTTCTATACGTGCTGCACGCCATTCAGGATGCGCGGAAACCTTTATCCGTTTATCCGTTCGCGCTGAACAGGCGGCAAAACCGCCATATCGAAGCGCGCAGTGTGATCAGCGCTATGCGATCAGCGACAGATTGTCGTCCATGATGCGGCGATAGAACTCAGGAAAAGCCGCATGCCGTCTTCCATCGGCGACTGGCAGGGGCCGCTCTCGTTGCGCCCTTCCTCTCTTCCAGGAAGGCAAAGGGCGGAGGCCTTTGCAAAACGGGGATTGTACCCCGGCCGGTAATTTGACCAAAAGCCCCTATTTACGGTATTTTTCAGGGTTTTCTTCGTTTCCCCGACGACCCTGAGGCGTCACTGTCACCATGGCAAAAACCACCCCTGCTGAAGTCACCGGCGTTGCCGGACTCAAGTTCGAGGCTGCACTGGCCGAACTTGAGAAACTTGTCGCGTCGATGGAGGCCGGCCAACTGCCGCTCGAGGAGTCGCTAACGGCCTATCGGCGGGGTGTTGAGCTGCTGCAGCACTGCCAGCGTCAGCTGGAGGATGCCGAGGAAAAAGTACGCGTTCTCGACAACGGCGTGTTGCGGCCACTTGATACATTGCCGGGTAACGGCAGCGGAGAAGCGTCTTGAGCCAGGCATTCCCGGAGTGGATGGCCGAAGTACAGGCGCGAACTGAAGCGGCGCTTGCGCGCTATCTGCCCGTAGCCGAGTCGATTCCGGCACGTCTGCACCAGGCGATGCGCTACAGCACGCTCGGCGGTGGCAAGCGCGTCCGCCCCCTGCTGGCTTTTGCGGCGGGCGAAATCACCGGAGCGCTGCCGGAAGCGCTGGACGCTGCCGCCTGCGCCGTCGAATGCATCCACGTTTATTCGCTGGTCCATGACGACATGCCGTGCATGGACGACGACGTGCTGCGCCGTGGCCGCGCCACGTGCCATGTCGAATACGACGAACCAACCGCGCTGCTCGTCGGCGACAGCCTGCAGTCGCTCGCCTTCGACATTCTTTCGCGCCCATTGCGTTGCGGCCCAGCCGACGCCCCCACCCGCCAGATCGAGATGGTGCGCGTGCTGGCGCGCGCCAGCGGTTCCTGCGGCATGGCCGGCGGCCAGGCGATCGACCTGGCTTCGGTCGGCAAGCCGCTGAGCCAGCCCGAACTCGAACTGATGCACGCCCTCAAGACCGGGGCACTCATCCGTGCGGCCGTCCTGCTCGGCGCGCTGTGCGGGAAAGCCATGCCCGAAGCCGAACACGATGCACTGGATCGCTTTGCGAAGCGTGCCGGCCTGCTCTTCCAGGTCGTCGATGACATTCTCGATTGCACCGCCAGCACTGCCACACTGGGCAAGACCGCCGGCAAGGACGCCGCAGCGGACAAGCCGACTTACGTCAGCCTGCTCGGCCTCGAAGGCGCACAGCGCTTTGCCGGTGAGCTTGAATCCGAGGCCATGGCTAGCCTCGCCCCCTTCGGCGCACGCAGCCAGCGCCTGGCCGAACTTGCAGCCTTCATCGCGCACCGGAAGTTCTAGAGAAAAAACCATGACCGATTTTCCGCTGCTCTCCACCGTCAACTCTCCCGCCGACCTGCGCTGCCTGGAGCGTCGCGATGTTCCGCAACTGACTGATGAACTACGTGCATTCCTGGTCGAGTCGGTATCCCGAACCGGTGGTCATTTCTCGTCAAACCTCGGCACGGTTGAACTGACGGTCGCGCTGCATTACGTCTTCAACACACCGGAAGACCGGCTGGTATGGGATGTCGGTCACCAGTGCTACGCCCACAAGATACTCACCGGGCGCCGCGCCGAAATGTCCACGCTGCGCATGCATGACGGTCTTTCCGGCTTCCCCAAGCGCAGCGAAAGTGCCTATGACACGTTCGGTGTCGGTCATTCCTCGACGTCGATCTCGGCTGCATTGGGCATGGCGCTGGCGGCAAAGCAGAAGGGGGAGGACCGCAAGGTCGTCGCCATCATCGGCGATGGCGCGATGTCGGCCGGCATGGCCTTCGAGGCACTGAACAATGCCGGCGTTGCCGATGCCAACCTCCTGGTCGTTCTCAACGACAACGACATGTCGATCTCGCCACCGGTCGGCGCGCTCAACAAGTACCTCGCCCGCCTGTTCTCCGGCCGCACCTTCAACGCCGCACGACGCGCTGGCGAGAAGGTACTCGGCGTCGCACCTCCGCTGCTTGAGTTCGCCAATCGCGTCGAAGAGCACGTCAAGGGCATGCTGACGCCGGGCACGCTGTTCGAGGAATTCGGCTTCAACTACATCGGCCCGATCGATGGCCATGATCTCGATTCGCTGATCCCGACCCTGCAGAACCTGCGCGACCTGAAGGGGCCGCAGTTCCTGCACATCATCACCAAGAAGGGGCAGGGCTACAAGCAGGCGGAGGCTGACCCGATCCTCTATCACGGCGTCGGCAAGTTTCAACCGGATATCGGCATCGAGCCGCCGGCTGCGGCACCGAAACTCACCTACACGCAGGTGTTCGGCGACTGGCTATGTGACATGGCCGCCGCCGAGCCGCGACTGGTCGGCGTCACCCCGGCAATGCGCGAAGGTTCGGGCATGGTCCGCTTTGCCGAACAATATGCCGACCGTTACTACGATGTCGGCATCGCCGAACAGCATGCGGTCACCTTTGCCGCCGGGCTGGCCTGCGAGGGCCTGAAACCGGTGGTGGCGATCTATTCCACCTTCCTGCAGCGCGGTTATGACCAGCTGGTGCACGATGTGGCGCTGCAGAACCTGCCCGTGGTCTTCGCCATCGACCGCGGCGGCCTGGTGGGTGCCGATGGGCCGACGCACCATGGCACCTTCGACATTTCGTTCCTCACCTGCATCCCGAACATGGTGGTGATGACTCCTGGTGACGAAGCGGAATGCCGCAAGCTGCTGTCCACGGCGATGACTCTCGACTGCCCGAGCGCCGTACGCTATCCGCGCGGCTCTGGCATGGGCACAGCCCCAGGCACCGATCTCGCCACCTTGCCGATCGGCAAAGGCGAGGTGCGTCGCCAAGGCAAGACCGGTGACAACAGCATCGCCCTGCTGGCCTTCGGCAGCATGCTGGCACCAGCGCTGGCCGCCGGCGAGGTGCTCGACGCCACGGTCGCCAACATGCGTTTTGTGAAACCGATCGACCGTGAGTTGATTAAGCAACTGGCCGGGGAACATTCTCTGCTTGTCAGCGTCGAAGAGAATGCGCTGATCGGTGGAGCCGGCTCCGAGGTTGCCCGGGTGCTGGAAGAAATCGGCAGTGCCACCCCGTTGCTTCGGCTGGGCTTGCCGGATCGCTTCATCGATCATGGCGACCATGCCCGGCTACTGAGTGAACTGGGCCTGGATGGTGACGGCATTATCCGTTCGATACAGGCACGACAAGCCGTTTGACGGCCCCAACATAACCAGACAATCCGACGAGAACAGCAATGAACGCACCGCAGACCCCTGCCACCATGGAAGACGTACAAGGCTCGGCCGATACGCGCCAGCTGGCCATCAACAAGGTGGGCATCAAGGCCATCCGTCATCCGGTCAAGGTTCAGGACCGGAGCGGCGGCATCCAGCACACCATCGCCATATTCAACATGTACGTGAGCCTGCCGCACAACTTCAAGGGCACGCACATGTCGCGTTTCGTGGAGATTCTCAACAGCCACGACCGGGAAATCTCGGTGGAGAACTTCCCGGCCATGCTGGCGGAGATGGTGGAGCGACTGGAAGCGGCCAGCGGCCACATCGAGATGAGCTTTCCCTACTTCGTCAACAAGACGGCACCGGTCTCCGGTGTGCAGAGCCTGATGGACTACGACGTTACCTTCACCGGCGAAATCTGCTGCGGCAAGGTCGTTTCAACCGTCAAGGTGGCGGTGCCGGTGACCAGCCTGTGCCCGTGTTCGAAAAAGATTTCGGAACGTGGCGCCCACAATCAGCGCTCGCATGTCACGGTGAGCGCCCGCCTCAACGACCACATGTGGCTTGAGGAAATCATCTCGCTGGTCGAAGGCGAGGCTTCCTGCGAGCTGTTCGGCCTGTTGAAGCGCCCGGACGAGAAATATGTGACCGAGCGCGCCTACGACAACCCGAAGTTTGTCGAAGACATGGTCCGCGACGTGGCCGCGCGGCTCAACGCCGAAAGCCGGATCGATGCCTACGTGGTTGAATCGGAGAACTTCGAGTCGATCCACAACCACTCGGCCTATGCCCTGATCGAACGCGACAAGCGCAAGGATAAAGATATAGATGCGGCAGCCTGCAGCACCTGCTGAGCGAAGAAAACAGGCAACAGAAAGTAGACAACAAAAAAGGCGCCGAGGCGCCTTTTTTGTTGAGCAAAGCCGTAGATCAGGCTTCGGCCTTGGCCTTGCTGACCAGCTTTTCCTTGATACGTGCCGACTTGCCGGAACGGTCGCGGAGGTAGTACAGCTTGGCACGGCGCACATCGCCGCGACGCTTCACTTCGATCGAAGCGACCAGCGGCGAGTAGGTCTGGAACGTACGCTCGACACCTTCACCGGACGAAATCTTGCGCACGGTGAAAGCGGAGTTGAGACCACGGTTACGCTTGGCGATGACAACGCCTTCGTAAGCCTGCAGACGCTCACGGGTACCTTCCTTGACCTTCACCTGAACGACAACGGTGTCGCCCGGAGCGAATTCGGGAACGGTTTTGCCCAAGCGGGCGATTTCTTCTTGCTCGAGTTGCTGAATCAGATTCATTTTATAAAACTCCTTGGTTATCCTGACCGCATTGCTCCTGTTCAGACTGATATTCCGCCAGGAGTTGCGTTTCCTCTTTCGACAGCGCTTTTTCCAACATTCGTCCGGCCAACAACTCCGGTCGTCGCTGCCATGTCCGCCCCAGCGACTGTTTCAGCCGCCAGCGACGAATTTTCTCGTGGTGACCGGATAACAACACCTCCGGCACCCGCAACCCGTGATACTCCTCGGGCCGCGTGTAGTGCGGGCAATCCAGCAGGCCCGACACAAACGAATCCTCTACCGCCGACTGTGCATCATTCAACACACCCGGCAATTGTCTGACGATGGCATCGATCAGCGCCATCGCCGGAATCTCGCCTCCGGAGAGCACGAAATCCCCGATCGAAATCTCTTCATCGACGCAGCGCTCGATCAGCCGCTCGTCAATCCCTTCGTAGCGTCCGCAGAGAAGGATTAGCCCTTCATCGGCCTGCGCCAGCGCCATGACACGTTCATGCGTCAGCGGCTTGCCCTGCGGCGAGAGGTAGATGACACGGCTCTTTGCCATGCCAGCCTCTTGCTGCTCAGCCTCTTGCTGCTTCGTCTTCGCTGCATCAATCGCAGCCTCCAGCGGTTCCGGCAGCATCACCATCCCGGGACCGCCACCGTAAGGCCGGTCATCCACTGTCCGGTAGTTGCTTTCGACGAAATCGCGCGGGTTCTGGAAACCCAGCGACCAGGCACCTTCCTCCAGCGCACGTCGGGTAATGCCGCTCCCGGTGAGCGCAGCGAACATCTCCGGAAAGATGGTTACCGCGTCGACCCGCAAGGGCTTCACCAATCGGCCTCCCACTCGACCCGGATACGCCTTGCGGCGATATCCACGTCCAGCACGACTGCGCTGACGAAAGGCAGCAACTGCTCCGCACCGTCATCGGCAACCACCACCAGCACATCGCTGGCTGCCGATTCGATCAGGTTCCCGACCTTGCCGAGGCGCTGATCATGCGTATTCACCACATCCAGGCCGATCAGATCGGCCCAGTAATACTCGTTTTCCGCAGTCGGTGGCAGCGCTTCGCGCAAGGCACCAACCAACGATCCTTTCAGCGCTTCGGCCGAACTGCGATCCGAAACACCTTCAAGCTGAGCCACCAGCGTATCGGAATGGGCACGAAAACCTTTGACGGCAACGTCTTTCCAGTCCGACTGCGGGGCATTTTCCAGACCCAGCTTCCACGCCTTCATCCGCCCCCAGGAGGCCGGATCATCGGCGAAAGGATGAATCCTTACCCAGCCCTGCACTCCATAAGCCCCGACAATCTTGCCGAGGATGATGAAACTGTGGCCAGACAAGGAGATTCAGTCTTCCTTAAGCGGCTGCTTTGGCGGCCTGCTTGACCAGACGGGCAACCGTCGGCGACAGCTGGGCACCGTTGCCCTGCCAGTAGGTCAGGCGGTCCGTTGCAATACGCAGGGTCTCTTCGGCGCCAGAAGCCACCGGATTGTAGAAACCGACACGCTCGATGAAGCGACCATCGCGGCGATTGCGCGAATCGGCGGCAACGATGTTGTAGAAAGGGCGCTTCTTGGAGCCACCGCGGGCAAGGCGAATTACAACCATTGTGTTGTCTTCCGGAATCAGAAAAAGGGGGAGATTATAGCAAGAAAGCACGGCAAAACAATCCCCTAGTTGCATTTCTCGGGAATTCGGCCCGCGCAGACCGGAAATATGGGCACCGGCACGCTGAACATCAAGGCAGAAGGCCCGACGGCTCTCTATAATGGCCTCAGCCATTTTTTGCGATCCAAGATGAACGACCCAAAACCCGTAAGCGACGACGACGCGCTGACGCTGATCGACCTCCGCTCGATTCTGGACTGGCTGGCGACGCCGCAAGCGGCACGCGCCGAAGATGAACTGGCGCCGCTGCACACCCACCTGACGGCGCTGCGAGGCACCCAGACCGCGGCCCACCATCGGCACAAGGTCCTCGACCTGCTCTACACCCGTGCCCATGGCACTGTCGGACGCCTGCTGCCGGAGTTGGCTTGCGCCTCGCTACCCTTGTCGCGGCGCACACGACAGACCGTTCGCGGCACGCAGGAATTGCTGCTCATGGTCGCGGAGGATTACCTCAACACCTTCGGCGACCTCGACGAACACTTGATCAAAGGCCTGCGCCGACCACTGGAACTCACGCTCTGGCGTGCCATTGACGCGCTGGCCACCCACCTGCTGATCAGTAACTATGTCGCAGCACCTGCCGCCACCGGAATATGGCAGTTGCTCCATCGGGCCTACCGTATCGCGACCGACAACAATATCGCCGATCTGTCGGTGCTCGGCGAGGGCGGCACACCGGAGGAAATCTACTTGCGCGCCCTACTGCTGTCCTGCGCCCAGCCGGCTTCCTTCACCTCCCGGGAAATCGATCTTATCGTCGAATACACGCGCCGCTTCGGCAATCGTGCCGGGATCGTGGCCGCCGGCAAACCAGCAGATGGCGAAGGTCTCTTCTGGGTAGACCTCGACCGTGATGCCTCGCCCACCGCCGCAAGCCGCCAACCGGCTCCCGAAGGCGTACTGCGCTTCTCGTGCGACTCATTGGCAGAACTGGTAGAGGAACAAGTCGATGCACTGGAAGCCGGCGCCGTCCCGATCGAAATCGACCTGCCGGAGGCTGCGGCCACGGCAACGGGGCACGGCGCCCTTCGCCGCCTGGCACATTACTGGGGGCACCCGGGCAAACGACGATTCCCGCGCCGCCGACAAAACTACCGCGCGGTGCTTTGCGTTGGCCTGCAGACGCTTTGGCAGCTCTTCCACGAAGAGGAATCGCTGGCCAGCGAACTGACCCACTGGATGGTCACCAACGAGAGCCCTGACGGCTACGCCCTGATGCATGTTTCCGGCAAGACCACCCATCTTGCCGCAGGCGACATCGTTGCTGTACGCACCGAGAATGCCGAAGGCTGGCAGATCTGTATCGCTCGCTGGGCGCTCTCGGAAAACCCGGAGCATCTCGAACTCGGCCTGCAGATTCTGGCAACCAGTGCGACGCCGGCGATATTGGCCTGCGGCAAGGGGGATAGCGGCGCCATTCAGCAATCGGCGCTGATACTGCCGCAACTGCCGCCGGTACGCCCGCTTGAAACGGTGGTTGTTCCCACTGGCACAGCCGCCCCCGGTGAAAACAAGATGGTCTTGCTGATCGAACGCGAGAACCTGGAAGTACGCGAAGTGATCGCCACACATCTGGAGGAGCAGACAGCGAGCGTCGAGGTCCTCTCGATCAGGCCGAGCACCGAGCCTTAGCTAGCGGCGGCGGCGCTTTTGGGGCTTCGCTTCGAATTCCGGCAGGGTTGCCGCCACCAGTGCGCCAAGCAGGATGACGGCCCAGGACAGATAGACCCAGAGCAGGAAGATCGGCACGGTGGCAAAGGCACCGTAGATCGCCTTGTATGAGGGGAAGTAGGCCAGGTACAACTCGAAGGCATTCTGCAGCAGGAGAAAGCCCAGCGCAGCGGCCACCCCGGCAATCCAGGCATCCCGCCAGCGCACGGCTGCATTCGGCACCGCGTAGTAGAGCCACGAGAAGAAGAGTGCCAGCACCCCGATCGAGAGTACCCGGAGCATTTTCGCCCGCAACCACGGGATTTCGCCGACCAGCCCGAGCGAAGAAGTCACGCCGTAGGAAACGCCGGCCACCAGGCTGCCGATCAACACCGGCCATACCGCGATGACGACTGCGTAGAGAATGATGCTGCGCCAGACGGGTCGAGGCTCGCGAACGCGCCAGACATGATTGAACGCGCGCTCTATCGTGTTCAGCAGCAGGATGGCGGTGAAGACAAGGAACGCAACGCCCAGCCAGCTGACTTCCGCCGCCCGCCTTGAGTACTGCATCACCTTTGCCGAGATGACGCCAGCAGACCCGGGCGGCAGCAGATTGTTCGCGATCATCCTGTCCGAATTGTCGATGAAGGCGAAAAAAGATGGCAACGCCGAAACAATGGCCAACACCAGTGCCACCATGGGCACCAGCGACAGAAGCGTGGTGAAGGCAAGACTGGCGCTGATCTGATCGAACCCCTCCTCGCCAAAGCGACGGGCAATCCGGGCCATCAACGGCATCAGGGGGCGGCGAGGACGTGTCATACGGCCGCTATAATAGCGCGATGCAGGAAATTCTCGTTCTCTTCTACAGCCATCGCGGCTCGGTCCGGGCGCTCGCGCAGCAAGTGGCCCGCGGTATCGAATCAGTGCCTGGCACGTCGGCACGCTTGCGTACCGTACCTCGGGTATCCACCATCTGCGAAGCTACCGATGCCGATCAGCCGACGAACGGCGCGCCTTATGTCGAAGCGGCGGATCTGGAAGCCTGCGTCGGACTGGCATTGGGTAGCCCGACCCGCTTCGGAAACATGGCCGCGCCGATGAAGTATTTCTGGGACGGTACCGTGCGCGAATGGCAGAACGGCACCCTGATCGGCAAGCCCGCTGCGGTGTTTACCTCCACTGCCAGCATGCACGGTGGCCAGGAAACAACGCTGATATCGATGATGATGCCCCTGCTCCATCACGGCATGCTGCTGATGGGCATTCCATTCAGCGAAGCGAACCTTTCGACGACGCATAGCGGCGGAACACCTTACGGCGCCAGCCATGTCGCCGGTGCCAATGGCGACCCGATGCTGACCGATGAGGAGCGGCAACTGGCCTTTGCGCTTGGTCGGCGACTTGCCGAAACCGTACAGAAACTGGGCGGACAATGAATCTCCGCATCATTTACCTGACGGCCTGTGCCAGCCTCATCGCACTCATTTTTCTGGGAATCGCCTGGGAGTTGCGTCTGGCACCGCTCCGGCCGGGTGGGTCGGCACTGGTATTCAAGATATTGCCGCTGCTGCTGCCGCTTTTCGGCATCCTGCATGGCAAGCGATACACCTACAAATGGGCGTCGCTATTGATCCTCATTTATTTTGCCGAAGGTACGGTTCGCGCCACCACCGAACAAGGCATGGGGCAGTGGCTGGCCATTGCCGAGGTAATTCTGTCGGGAGCTTTTTTCGTCTCGGCCGTTGCCTACGTGCGCAAGACACGCGCGCAATAAAAAGCCGCCGGAAAATCCCCCGGCGGCCTGTGCTTCCTGCATCAGGCGATCAAACGTCGCCCTGCGCCTTCACCTTGTCACCTGCGGAATGCAGCTTGCTCAGGGCATTCAGGTAAGCCTTCGCCGAAGCAATGACAATATCGGTATCGGCACCGTTGCCATTCACGACACGGTCCCCGCGTGAAAGCCGCACGGTCACCTCGCCCTGTGCGTCAGTTCCTGTCGTGATCGCATTGACCGAATAGAGCAGTAGTTCCGAGCCACTCCTGGCCACGGATTCAATCGCCTTGAAGGTCGCGTCGACCGGACCGCCGCCGACGGCCCCAGCCTTGTGCTCGACACCGCCGATGGTCAGCGTCACGGCTGCCTCCGGTGTTTCCCCGGTCTCAGAACAGACTCGCGAATACACCAGTTTGTAATGCTCGTCCTCGGGCGTGACTGTCTCGTCGGAAACCAGCGCCTGCAGATCTTCGTCAAAGATCTCGTGTTTCTTGTCGGCCAGTTCCTTGAAGCGCGCGAAGGCTGCGTTCAAGGCTTCGTCGCTGGCCAGCTCAACACCCAGTTCAGTAAGACGGGTCTTGAACGCGTTACGCCCCGAATGTTTGCCGAGCACGAGCTTGTTCTGCGCCCAACCCACGTCCTGCGCACGCATGATTTCGTAGGTCTCGCGATGCTTGAGCACGCCGTCCTGATGAATGCCGGACTCATGCGCGAAAGCGTTGGCACCGACCACGGCCTTGTTCGGCTGCACCGGGTAACCGGTAATCTGGGAAACCAGCTTGGAGGCCGGAACGATCTGCGTGGTATCGATGCCGGTTTCGACCGGAAAAACGTCGGCACGCGTACGCACCGCCATGACAACTTCCTCGAGCGAAGCGTTGCCGGCGCGCTCGCCAAGGCCATTGATCGTGCACTCCACCTGACGGGCACCGGCCAGCACCGCGGCCAGCGAATTGGCAACGGCCAGACCGAGATCGTTGTGGCAATGCACCGACCAGACGACCTTGTCGGCATTCGGCACACGTGACAAGAGCTGCTTGATCGTCTCGGCAAACTGGCCCGGCAGGTTGTAGCCAACAGTATCCGGCACGTTGATCGTGGTTGCACCGGCCTTGATCACAGCCTCGAAAATTCGGCACAGGAAATCGAGTTCGGAACGCCCCGCATCCTCAGCCGAGAACTCGACGTTATCGGTATAGGCGCGCGCCCAGCCAATCGATTTCACCGCCTGCTCGACCACCTGATCCGGGGTCATGCGCAGCTTCTTTTCCATGTGGATCGGGCTGGTGGCGATGAAGGTATGGATACGGCCGGAATTGGCTGGCTTGATTGCTTCGCCGGCACGGCCGATGTCGTTTTCGTTGGCACGCGCCAGCGAACAGACGGTCGAATCCTTGATCGTCTCGGCGATGGCGTGGATCGAATCAAAGTCGCCAGGAGACGCCGCAGCGAAACCGGCTTCGATGACGTCGACCCGCATCCGTTCGAGTTGACGGGCAACGCGGATTTTTTCTTCCTTGGTCATCGAAGCACCGGGGCTTTGCTCACCGTCGCGCAAAGTGGTGTCGAAAATTACCAAACGGTCTTTCATGTCTGACTCCAGATGAGGAATTCTGCCGGCGAAAATCAGCTGGCGGCGTTGGGCTTGCGGCGGACCATCCGGATGGTGGCCTGAACGTAGCCGGAAAGCGCGTAAAGCACAAAGAAACCAAACAGGGTTATCTCCGGCTTGAGCGCCATCAGGGCAAACGCTAGGGCAATGGCGGCAACCACCATGAACGGTACACTTTTACGAAGGTTGATGTCCTTGAAGCTGTAAAAGCGCACATTGGTGACCATGGTCACGCCTGCAAAAATGGTGATGCAAGCCGCCAGCAGCGGAAAATCGGAACCTGAGAAACCGCTGTCGATGGCAACCCAGATGAAACCGGCGACCAGCGCAGCGGCAGCGGGACTGGGCAGCCCCTGGAAGTAACGCTTGTCCATCACTTCCAGCGTCGTGTTGAAGCGCGCCAGGCGTAAGGCAGCGCCCGCACAGTAGATGAATGCCGCAACCCAGCCCAGACGCCCCAGGTCTTTCAGCGCCCACTCATACATCACCAGTGACGGGGCGGCACCGAAGGAAACCATATCCGACAGGGAATCATACTCGGCGCCAAAAGCCGATTGGGTGCGGGTCAGGCGTGCCACGCGGCCATCAAGACCATCGAGCACCATGGCAATGAAAATGGCCATGGCCGCGCGCTCAAAACTCCCCTGCATTGCCATGACGATGGCAAAGAAACCGAAAAACAGGGCTGCCGTCGTGAACAGGTTGGGCAAAATGTAAATGCCCTTGCGGCGCAGTTCCGGGTTGAAGATCGCTTTGCGTGGCAGTTTGGGATCCGGCATATGTTGTGTCAGTTAGGCCAAATCGGGCCTGTTAGGCAAAGAAACGCAAGAAGGATACACCTTTTTGCGAGCCAGAAAGAGGCTCGCCCGGCACAAGTCCGGGCGAGCTTACCTACCTCAATGGCTGGCGAAGATCAGTTCTTCGACTGGTCGACCAGCTTGTTCTTCTTGATCCACGGCATCATGTCGCGCAGCTTCTCGCCGACCGTTTCGATCGGGTGCTCGGCGGTCAGGCGGCGACGTGCAGTCATCGACGGATAGTTGGTCTTGCCTTCCTGGATGAACATCTTGGCGTATTCACCGTTCTGGATGCGCTTCAGTGCATTGCGCATGGCATAACGCGACTCTTCGTTGATGACTTCCGGACCGGTCACATACTCGCCGTATTCGGCGTTGTTCGAGATCGAGTAGTTCATGTTGGCGATGCCGCCTTCGTACATGAGGTCAACGATCAGCTTCAGTTCGTGCAGGCACTCGAAGTAAGCCATTTCCGGAGCGTAACCAGCTTCGGTCAGGGTTTCGAAGCCCATCTTCACCAGTTCCACCGCGCCACCGCACAGAACGGCTTGCTCGCCGAACAGGTCGGTCTCGGTTTCTTCACGGAAGTTGGTCTCGATCACGCCACCCTTGGTGCCGCCGTTGGCAGCAGCGTAGGACAAAGCGATGTCCTTGGCCTTGCCGGACTTGTCCTGGTACACAGCGATCAGGGAAGGCACGCCGCCGCCCTTGAGGTACTCGGAGCGCACGGTGTGGCCAGGGCCCTTGGGGGCGACCATGATCACGTCCAGGTCAGCGCGGGGCACGACCTGGTTGTAGTGCACGTTGAAGCCGTGGGCGAAAGCCAGCACAGCGCCTTGCTTGATGTTCGGGGCGACGTTGTTGTTGTACACCTCGGGGATGTTCTCGTCGGGCAGCAGGATCATGACGACGTCGGCGTTCTTCACGGCGTCGTTGACTTCGGCGACCTTGATGCCGGCGGCTTCCACCTTCGACCACGAAGCGCCACCCTTGCGCAGACCGACCGTCACGTTGACGCCCGAATCACGCAGGTTTTGGGCGTGGGCATGGCCTTGCGAACCATAACCGATGATGGCGACGTTCTTGCCCTTGATCAGGCTCAGGTCAGCGTCCTTGTCGTAATAGACTTTCATTGTTTGCTCCAGACAGAAACTATAAAAAAGGGTAAGGCGGGGTCAGGTTCAGACGCGCAAGATGCGCTCGCC
>JAUPVD010000476.1 GCA_030917225.1 Pseudomonadota bacterium | reverse complement strand
CGGGTCAAGACCAACCCGGCGCTGGGCATGCGCGCCATCCGCGTGTCGCTGGCTGAGCCAAGGATGTTCCAGACGCAGTTGCGCGCCATTCTGCGTGCCTCGAAATACGGCAAGGTCAAGCTGCTGATCCCGATGCTGGCGCATGCGCACGAGATCGACGCGACGCTGGCGGCAGTCGAGCAGGCCAAGTCCAGCCTGCGTGGCGACAAGATCAGCTTCGATGCCAGCATCGAAATCGGCGGCATGATCGAGATTCCGGCGGCCGCGCTGGCCATCGGCCTGTTCCTGCGTCGGCTCGACTTTCTCTCCATCGGTACCAATGACCTGATCCAGTACACGCTGGCCATCGACCGTACCGACGAACAGGTGGCGCCGCTCTACGATCCATTGCACCCGGCGGTGCTGATGCTCATTGCACACACGCTGCACAGTGGCGAAAAAGCCGGCATTCCGGTTTCCGTCTGTGGCGAACTCGCGGGCGACGCCAGCCTGACACGCCTGCTGCTCGGCATGGGGCTGCGTACCTTCTCGATGCATCCGGCACAAATTCTGGAAGTGAAGAGCCGCGTACTCAAATCGAACATCGCTGATCTGGCGCCGCAGGTGCGCAAGATGCTGCGCCTTGAGGAACCGGGGAAAATTCGCGAACAACTGGATCGGCTGAACGGTGTCGCGCCGCAGAATCTGAATTGACAATTATTCCGGGCTGCGGTTAACTGCAGTCTTACAGCGCCGATTTGAACGAATCAGCTTGCGGGCGCTCAATAAATGCGGCTAAAGCGAGGGCAACCCAGTCCGCGCGAAAGCACCGCCGACTGGGTTTTTTGTTTTTGAAAGGCAGATGCACGAAATGAATTCCGTTGGTGTCGTCACTCCGCAGCGCGTGACTTTCGGCGCCCCGATCACCCTCAAGGGCGGCGTCACCCTGCCCGGCTTCGAGCTGGTTTATGAGACCTACGGCGAACTCAACGCCGAAGGCAGCAATGCCGTACTCGTCTGCCACGCACTGTCCGGCAGCCATCACGTCGCCGGTATCTATGCCGACGAGCCGAAGAATGTCGGCTGGTGGGACAACCTGGTCGGGCCGGGCAAGCCGCTCGATACCAACCGCTTCTTCGTCGTCGGCGTGAATAACCTCGGCGGCTGCTACGGCTCGACCGGGCCGATGAGCCTCAACCCGGCCAGTGGCAAGCCCTATGGCGCCGATTTCCCGGTGGTTACGGTCGAAGACTGGGTCGCCGCGCAGGCGCGGCTCGCCGATCACCTCGGCATCAATTGCTGGGCAGCTGTGGTCGGCGGTTCGCTGGGCGGCATGCAGGCCATGGAATGGACGCTGCAGTTTCCCGATCGTATCCGCCACGCGCTGGTGATCGCCTCGGCGCCCAAGCTCTCGGCGCAGAACATTGCCTTCAACGAACTGGCGCGGCAGGCCATCCTCAGCGACCCGGATTTCCACGGCGGGCACTATTACGAACACGGCGTGGTGCCGGTCAATGGCTTGCGTCTGGCGCGCATGGTCGGCCACATCACCTACCTGTCGGACGACCAGATGGGCGAGAAATTCGGCCGCGAGCTGAAGAACGACAAGCTCTCCTATGGCTACGGCGTCGATTTCCAGATCGAGTCCTACCTGCGCTATCAGGGCGATCGTTTCACCACCTACTTCGACGCCAACACCTACCTGATCACGACCAAGGCGCTCGATTACTTCGACCCGGCGCGCGACTACGAAGGTGATTTGCAGGCGGCGCTGGCGCGCGCCAAGGCCAATTTTTTCGTCGCCAGCTTCTCCACCGACTGGCGCTTTGCGCCGGAGCGCAGCCAGGAGATCGTCTATGCGCTGATGCACAACGGCCGTGATGTGTCCTACGCCGAGATCGAGTGCAGCGCCGGCCACGACTCCTTCCTGCTTGATGATGCGCACTATCACGCTGTTCTGGGCGCCTATCTGGATCGGATCGAAACATGACCGAAATTTTTGGCCGCTTCGACTTCGATGTCATCGCCCGCTGGATCGTGCCGGGCGAGCGCGTGCTTGACCTGGGTTGCGGCGACGGTTCGCTGCTGAAATTCCTCAAGGCGGAAAAAGGCATCCGTGGCTACGGCGTCGATAACGATCCGCACAACGTGCTGGCGTCCATCAGGAACGGCGTGAACGTGCTGCAGTTCGACCTGGAAAAAGGCCTGGCCGGTGTCGATGACGATGCCTTCGACCACGTCATCATGTCCTTGTCGCTGCAGACCGTGCGCCATACCGTGCCGCTGGTGCAGGAGATGTTGCGCGTCGGCCACGAGGCCGTGGTGTCCTTCCCCAACTTCGGTCACCGCAGCCACCGTGAGGCGATCGCCAAGGGCCGCATGCCGGTTTCGGAAGCCCTGCCCTATCAGTGGTTCAACTCGCCGAACGTACGTTTCTTTACCATTGCCGACTTCGAGGCGCTGTGCGCCGACAATGGCATCGTCGTGCATGAAGGCCTGTTTTTCGACGAAGGCCGGGCGGTGACGGAAGACCCCAACCTCAACGCCGACGTTGCACTCTATCGGCTGGGACGCGGCTAGTCAGGCGCCTTCGCGTCGGCTTCCGGGCGCCGGAAATCGGCCCAGGAGGAACCGGTAGGCGGTGCCTGGTCGGTGCGCAGGCGGAGCAGGTTCGGCCGCCCCAGTTCGGAGCGATCCGGCAATTCGATCGTCTGCGGCGCACACTTTCCCGAGGAGCTGGCGTCTCCCAAGGAATCGAAAATTGGAGATCTATCCGGTCGTTCCCAGATCAGCGACAGGCCGTCACGTGGTAGCGGCACGGGCAGTTGCAAGGCAGCTTCCGCCCAGCGGATAGCGAAATCCACCGCCGAGCCTCCAGCGGCTACCGCTTTCCACGTGGATTGGAACGCCGTGCCGGCAGCATCTTTCCAGAATAGTCGCAGCACCGGCAGAGGGCGATCAACGGGCCAGAACAGGTGCACGTCGGTGCCCTGATGGCAGAGGGAACTGCTGCTATGGGCCCCTACGTCCTTCGCGCGACCGTAGCTGGTCTCCATGTCGAGGCGGAGCAGCGTCAGGCTGGCCGGCGCCTGATAATGGATGGCCCACACTTCCGCCCCGTTGGGCAGACGGAACCGCCTTGCGTCATGCTGCTTGTAGGGCGATGGGGCGACAGGTATGGCATTGTCGGCCCGTTCGTCGAGGAACTGCTTCAGATCCTGCGCATAGGGCATCAGGGTCTGACCTATAGCGGGAATGATGCCGAGCATGAGTAGACCGCTGAACCCGATCCACGCACTCTGCCCGCGCGACAGACCAAGCATGCGCCCGAGCAGCCAGTGCAATCCGAAATAGACGAGCGGTCCGACGGTGATCAGGGCGAGATAGGCAACTGCCAGCGCTTCCATGCCGCTGATGCCAACCGCCGATATCGTGCCGAGGATCGCCGCGATCGCGGCAGCCAGAATCAGCAAGGAGGCGATGCGCAGCTTGAGCCAGGCCGAGCCGAGCTTCAGCCCACGGAAATGCCGCCCCTCCATGCCTGCCATGACGGCGATCACGCTCAGTGCGATCAGGCCGATGGCTGCGTAGACGATCTGGTAGGCAGGCGGTGCGTTCTGAAGGCTGTGCAGAAAGTCGGTCATTGTTCCTGATTCCTTTGCGAACCGTAGTGGTCAGGGGCGATGGGCAGCGGCCCGATGATATTCATGCTGCCATCAGCCGGCAAAGCTGATCAGATCGACTTCGGCCGCGACCTTGCGCAGCGGGATGAGTGACTGATAGGCGGCGGAATTGAACCAACCATCCGCTGCCGCGAGATCGGGAAAACGGATCACCACAACATCGCTGTGCCGATGCGTTCCGCCAAGGACCTTGGCCTTTCGCGCGCGCAGCAGGAGTTCGGCACCCCAGGGTGCGAGCGTGGCCGGCACCTGGCTGCGGTACTCGGCCCACTTGGCCTCGTCCAGAACGCTGATGTGGCCGATGACGTAGGCGGCACTATCGGTACCCATGGTTTTGTCTCCGAGCCATTGATGTGCCAATGATAGAGCCAAATGTCGCCGGTGTCGGCCTAGGCGCCGGGCTGGCTGACAATCCGCTGTCCATGCTGTGCCGACACGGTAAGATGTCGCCTTCTTTGATCTGGCTGATTTCATGCCCGCCTGGCTCACCCCGCTGCTTACCCGCAGGATGCTGATTTGCGTGTTCACCGGTTTCAGTTCCGGTCTGCCGCTCTTCCTGCTGCTCAACCTTCTGCCTGCGTGGCTGAAAACCGAGGGGATCGGCCTCAAGGAAATCGGCCTTTTTGCGCTGATCCAGTTTCCCTATACCTGGAAATTTTTGTGGTCACCGTTGATGGATCGCTACGCCCTGCCCTGGCTGGGTCGTCGGCGCAGCTGGATGGCGGTGACGCACATGTTGCTGATCGGTGCCATCGCCTGGATGGGGTCGCTCTCGCCGAAGGAAGAATTGGCTACCATCGCTGCGGTTGCCGTCCTGCTTTCGGTTTTTTCGGCAACGCTCGACATTGCGCTCGACGCCTATCGCCGTGAGCTGCTCGAAGACGCCGAACTCGGTCTCGGCAACGCCGTGCATGTGAATGCCTACAAGGTCGCCGGCCTGATTCCGGGGTCGCTGTCGCTGTGGCTGGCGGATCGCCTGCCGTGGGTTGAAGTGTTCATGATCACCGCACTGTTCATGTTGCCGGGCCTGGTCATGACGCTGATGGTCAAGGAACCGGGCAAGGCGCCGCCGCCCCGTGACCTGCGTGCTGCAGTGATCGAACCCTTCCGAGAATTCATGGGGCGCTCGGGTCTTTCCGGCGCGCTGCTGGTGCTCGGCTTCATCTTTCTCTACAAGCTCGGCGACTCACTGTGCACCGCGCTGGCGACCCCCTTCTATCTGGAGATGGGTTTTTCCAAGAGCGAGATCGGCATCGTCGCCAAGAACGCCGGGCTGTGGCCTTCCGTGATCGGTGGTCTGGCGGGCGGGTTGTGGATGGTGAAGCTGGGCATCAACCGTTCGCTGTGGGTATTCGGCATAGTCCAGATGGTCGCCATCCTCGGCTTTGCCTGGTTGGCATCGCTGGGAGCGGCGCCTGCTACGCCTGAACGGCTGGCGTCGCTGGCACTGGTGATCGGTACCGAGGCTTTCGGTGTCGGGCTTGGTACGGCCGCCTTTGTCGCCTATATCGCGCGAACCACGCACCCGGCCTATACCGCCACGCAGTTCGCGCTGTTCACCAGCCTGGCTGCCGTGCCGCGCACCTTCATCAATGCTTCCGCTGGCTGGCTGGTGCAGCAGCTCGGCTGGGTCGTATTCTTCCTCCTCTGTTTCGTGCTCGCTGTGCCGGGCATGTTGTTGCTGTTCAAGGTTGCGCCATGGAACGAAGCTCGGAAAAACTGATTGCCGCCGCCCAGGAACTGTCGGCAGTGTTGGCGCCGATGCGCTTTGCCGCGCCGGTGAGCCATGTCTATAACCCGCTCGACTATGCCTGGGCACCACACGAACAGTATCTGCGCCGCTATGGCACGGGTCGCAAACGCATTGTCTTTCTCGGCATGAACCCCGGTCCTTTCGGCATGGTGCAGACGGGGGTGCCCTTCGGCGAGATCGAGGCGGTGCGTAACTGGATGGGCATCGAAGCACCGGTAAACAAACCTGCGGTCGAGAATCCCAAGCGGCCAATCGAGGGGTTTGCCTGCGCACGTTCGGAAGTCAGCGGCCGTCGGTTGTGGGGGCTGTTCAGCCAGCACTTTCCCCGCGCAGACGATTTTTTTGCCGAGCATTTCGTTGCCAACTACTGCCCGCTGGCCTTTTTTGACCATGGCCGCAATCTGACACCGGACAAACTGCCGGCAAGCGAGACAGCGCCGCTGGAGGCCGCCTGCGATGCGCATTTGCGGGCGGTGGTCGAGGCGCTTGAGCCTGAATGGCTGATCGGTGTCGGTGGTTTTGCCGAGTCACGCGCAGCCGAGGCGCTGGTTGGCATGAACGTAAGGATCGGCCGCGTGCTGCATCCGAGTCCGGCCAGCCCGGCGGCCAATCGTGGCTGGGCCGAGGCCGCCGAGAAGCAGCTAAGGGCGCAGGGAATCTGGTGCTGAAGCGGGTCCGGGACGCGGTTGTTCCGGTCGGGTTTCGCGACGACGGTCGAGCCACCAGGCGTAGGCCGGCAGCATCAGGGCTGAGCCGGGAACAAGCAGGAACAGCAGGTAGGGCGAAAGGCGTGAAAGGCGCCGCAACTGGGCGATCAACTCGGATTTTTCTTCAACCGTCCAGCTGTCGCCGTTGCGGGATTTCATCAGCAGGGGCATGAGCCCCCGCACCGCCAGCAATTCGGTGAGCACATGCCGGGCTTCGCGCTTCTGGCTGGTCAAAAAACGATTCAGGGCGCCGTCCGTCACTGGCGCTG
Source organism: Pseudomonadota bacterium (assembly GCA_030917225.1). Lineage (GTDB taxonomy): Bacteria > Pseudomonadota > Gammaproteobacteria > Burkholderiales > Rhodocyclaceae > Proximibacter. Next base: position 5,781 of record JAUPVD010000476.1, on the reverse strand, counting down.
GTTTGTCCCGATTTTCGCTCATGCCGCGTTGCGCCGACCGATCAGTCCGGCGCTGTCCAGCCGGTCGCGTACTTTCTTCCAGATGCCCCAAGCGACAAAGGCCCGTCTTCCCCAGCGCCAGACGCGCTTGGGTCGCAGGATGGCGAGCACGGCGATGGCCGTACCGACCTGGCCGGGGTGGTGCTTGATGTAATCGACGCCAGTACGCCCGGCAACGATGGCCCGGTCGGTCTTTTCCAGTGCCCTGATGATGGGAACCGTCTGTACGGCGAGCGTAGCCCGCTGGCCGGCGATCCGTTCCTGCAGGCGGCCCCGCTTCAGGGCGAGTTCAATCTGGCGATTTGTCATTGCCGGAGACGGCGCGCAACTGGCGAAGGTCTTCTTCAAGTTCGGCGATGGTGGCGGCGAAAGCCTGATGCCGGCGGTTGGCCTGCTTCATGGCGGCAAAAAGGACGATACCGGCGAGGACGAAGGTGGCACCGAAACCGCTCAGCACCAGAAGCCTGCTTTCCCAATGGATGATCAGCACCAAGCCAAGCAGCAGCAGAAGGCCGACGCCAAAGCAGAACAGCGCCGAGATGCCGAGGAAAAGTGCCCGAACCAGCCGAAGCCGCTCGGTCTCCAGTTCATTGCCGGCAAGCTCGACGCGCGTACGCGCCGTCGCCACCAGTGTGGCTGTCGTGTTGCGCAGGGCGGCGAGGAGGCCGCCGGCCTCCCCTGTGCCCGGGGTGGAGCTCATGCGGACGGCTTAACGACGGCCGATGAGGACGCCCAGCGCCAAACCGACCGCAGCGGCAACACCGACGGCCTGCCACGGGTGGTCGTGCACGAAGTCATCGGTGGCGCGGGCGGCAGCCTTGGTTTTGTCCACGATCGCGGCTTCTGCATCCTGAATGCGCACCTTGGCGTCACGCAGGCGCTCGGTAATGCGTGCGCGCAACTCGACGGCTTTCTCGCCGGCCTGGTTGGCCGTTACGCGGAGCATTTCTTCAGCGTCGGCGATGACGACCTTCATGTCGCTAACGAGTTTGTCCTTGGAGGCGAGTTCGGTGTTGTCAGCCATGATGATTCCTTGAGTAAGAGGGTTTAAAAGCGAATGACTTCCGATTGCTTAGCGTAGCGCTTCGCGCCCCGCAAGGCAATCAGATCGCATAGTCGTAGTCGATGCTCAGCGGGGCATGGTCGGAAAAGCGAGATGTCTTCCATACGGAAGCACACTGAGCCCTGGCCGCAAGGGCCGGTGTTGCCAACTGGTAATCGAGTCGCCAGCCTACGTTCTTGGCCCAGGCTTGACCTCGATTCGACCACCAAGTGTAGCAGTCGTCGGTGGTCTCCGGATGCAGTGTGCGATAGACATCGACCCAGCCCGCGCCATCCTTCAGGTCAAGCAACCGGCTCATCCAGGCACGTTCCTCGGGCAGGAAGCCGGAATTTTTCTGGTTCGACTTCCAGTTCTTCAGGTCGATCTGCTGGTGTGCGATATTCCAGTCACCGCAGATCACCACATCCCGACCCTCCTTGGCGATATCGGCCATCATCGGCTGAAAGTAGTCCATGAAGCGGAACTTGGCTTCCTGCCGTTCGGGCGAGCTGGAGCCGGAGGGCAGGTAGAGCGAGATGACGGAAAGTGCGCCGAAGTCGGCGCGGATGAAACGGCCTTCGGCATCGAACTCTACGTGCCCCAGCCCTTCGATGACACGGTCTGGTTTGTTCCGGCACCACAGGCCGACACCGCTGTAGCCCTTCTTTTCAGCGCAGTGGTAGTAAGCGTGCAGGCCGTCCGGCGCCTGCATTTCGGCGGTCAGGTCGGCGTGCTGCGCCTTTAGCTCCTGCAGGCAGACGACGTCTGCCTTCTGCGCTTCCAGCCATGGGAGCAAGCCCTTGTTCCAGGCGGAGCGAATGCCGTTGAGGTTGAGTGTGATGATGCGCATGGTATTTGTTGGTGTCGGTTGTCCGGAAAGTCGGGATATGCTGGAAATGCCAATTATTACCGTTGTCAGTCGGCGTCAGGATGCGTAGCATGAGCAGTTCATTGAAATCCCCGCCTGCTTGAGGCGGCGTACCTGGATATCCATGGACTTTCGTCAAGAATTTATCGAGTTTGCCGTCGGCCAGAATGTGCTTCGTTTTGGCGAGTTCAAGACCAAGGCGGGTCGGTTGTCGCCCTACTTTTTCAATGCTGGTCTGTTCAACGACGGCGCTTCGCTCAATCGTCTGGCGCAATTCTACGCCAAGGCCATCTCGGCCAGCGGCCTCTCGATCGATGTGCTGTTCGGCCCGGCCTACAAGGGCATACCTCTTGTTGCCGCGACGGCTATGGCCCTGGCCCAGCAGGGCACGAATCTTCCGTATGCCTACAACCGCAAGGAAACCAAGGACCATGGCGAAGGCGGTACCTTGGTCGGTGCGCCACTGACCGGGCGGGTGCTCATCGTCGACGACGTCATCTCCGCCGGAACCTCGGTGCGCGAGTCGGTCGAGATGATCCGCGCCGCCGGCGCGTCGCCCTGCGGCGTCGTCATCGCGCTGGATCGTATGGAGCGCGGCACCAGTTCGCTGTCGGCTGTGCAGGAAGTCGAGCGCGACTACGGCATACCGGTGGTTGCGGTCGCGACGCTGGAGGATCTGCTGGCATTTCTCGGCGGTCGCGCCGACCTGAAGGCGAATGAAGCGGCCGTGGCGGCTTATCGACAGGAGTATGGCGTTGCGCGCGGCTAACACGACAGCTTTTTTGCTGCTGGCACTTGCCACGGCGGCCCCCGTCTCGGCAGCCAACGTCATTTGCTGTCTTGATGAGCGAGGCAAGCAGGTGTGTGGGGATATCCTGCCACCGGCGTGTTACGGCCGTGCTTATCGGGAACTCAACCAGAGTGGCATGACCGTGCGCCAGGTCGAGGCACCGTTGACGGCGGAGCAGCGGGCACTGCGGGCGACGGAAGAGCGGCGAAAGAAGGAAGAAGAGGCGGCGGCCAAGGAGCAGGCGCGCCTTGATCGCGCCTTGCTGCAGACCTATGGTAGCGAAGCCGATATCGAGTTGATGCGCAAGCGGGCCGAGGCCGATACCATCACCAGCATCAAGGCGGCAATGGACAAGATCGCCGAGGCCAAGCAGCGGCGCAAGAAATTCGAGGATGAAGCCGAGTTCTACAAGAAACGCGCATTGCCACCGGAGATCGAGAAAGGCCTCCGGGATGGCGATTTCGAGATCCAGGCGCAGGAAAACCTGATCGCGGCGAAGCGCAAGGAAATGGACACGATCAGGGAAAAATACGACGAGGATCTGCGTCGTTTCGTCGCCCTCAAGCGCAACCGTCCGCCACCTCAGTAAGCCCGAAGCGTCGCGCCGGATGGGCGCGAACCCGGTAGTACGTCACTGTCCGGTCAGGACAATTTCTTCTTCAGCAGCTCGTTGACCTGTTGCGGGTTGGCCTTGCCCTTGGTCGCCTTCATCGCCTGGCCGACCAGCGCGTTGAAGGCTTTCTCCTTGCCGGCCTTGAACTCCGCGACCATCGCCGCGTTGGCAGCCAGTACCTCGTCGATCAGCGCCTCAATGGCACCGGTGTCGGTGATCTGCTTCAGCCCCTGTTTTTCTATGACCTCATCGGCCGAACTGCCTTCGCCATTCCACAGTGCCTCAAACACTTTCTTGGCGATGTTGTTGGAGATAGTGTTGTCGGCGATGCGGGCAACGAGACCGCCAAGCTGCGCGGCTGAAACCGGCGACTGACCGAATTCCTTGTCATCCTTGTTCAGTCGTCCGGCGAGGTCGACCATGACCCAGTTGGCACAAGGTTTGGCGCTCGGTTTTCCTGCTGCGCTAACGGTGGCTTCGTAGAAGTCGGCGATCTCCAGCGATCCAGTCAGCGCTGCGGCGTCGTACGCGGAGAGGCCATAGTCAGCCACGAAGCGCTGTTTCTTGGCTTCCGGCAGTTCCGGCATGGTCTTGCGCGTGCGCTCGACCCAGTCGCGCGAAATCATCAAGGGCAGCAAATCAGGATCGGGGAAATAGCGGTAGTCGTGCGCATCTTCCTTCGAGCGCATCATCCGCGTCTCACCGGTATCGGGATCGAACAACACCGTTGCCTGCTGAATGGCGCGACCGTCCTCGATCTCGGCAATCTGCCACTGGATTTCGTAGTCGATGGCCTGCTGCATGAAGCGGAAGGAGTTCAGGTTCTTGATCTCGCGCCGGGTGCCGAGCGGTTGGCCCGGGCGGCGTACCGAAACGTTGGCATCGCAGCGGAAGGAGCCTTCCTGCATGTTGCCGTCGCAGATGCCGATCCAGCGCACCAGCGCATGCAGTGCCTTGGCGTAGGCCACGGCTTCGGCCGACGAACACATGTCGGGTTCGGTCACGATTTCCAGTAGCGGCGTGCCGGCACGGTTCAGGTCGATGCCGGATTTGCCGTGAAAGTCCTCGTGCAGCGATTTTCCGGCGTCCTCTTCGAGGTGCGCGCGGGTCAGGCGGACTGTTTTTTCCTGTGCCTTTTCACCCTGACCGACTTGGATCGTGAGCTTGCCACCGACGACGACCGGAAGTTCGAACTGGCTGATCTGATAGCCCTTCGGCAGGTCTGGATAGAAGTAGTTCTTGCGGGCGAATACGGATTTCTGTGCGACTTCGGCGTCAATGGCCAAGCCGAATTTGATCGCGCATTCGACCGCGCCACGGTTGAGCACCGGCAGTACGCCGGGCAGCGCCAGATCGACGGCGCAGGCCTGCGTATTTGGTTCGGCACCGAAGGCTGTCGAGGCGCCGGAAAAAATCTTGGATTGGGTCGAGAGCTGTGCGTGGGTCTCGATGCCGATGACGACTTCCCATTGGTTCATGCGTGTTCTCTTGTCCTGATTGCTTAGACGCAGCGGCCGGTTTTGCCGTCGATGAGGATTGGCCAGAGGTATTCGAAGGCGTTGCCCTCACACCGCACCGAGCAATCGCTGAAGGCCACGGTGACACGGGTGCCTTGTTCCCACATGCGAACAGCGCAGGCATTGCCGTTACGGCTGTTCAAGGTAACCGGGTGTTGCGATTTGATCTGGCCAAAATCCTTGATGTCGAAACGGCAGATGCCACGTTTGGGGATGTTGACCTCGGCGGCAAAACGCTTTACCTCGTCTTCCTTCACCTGCACGTCAAGCTTGCCGCGGGTGCCGGTCACTTCGTCGCGGAAGGTGCACTGCGTCTTCACGTTCAGCGGCTTGATCGGCATCGGCTTCAAATTGCGTCCGGCCAGGTGCTTCAACGGCTGGGATTCAATCTTCGGCGTTTCGACCTTGGCTGCCGGCTTGGGCGGCGGGGGCGGCGGCGGAGGGGCTGGCTCCGGCTCGAACAAGGCGCAGCCGCTGAGAACTATTGCCATAAAAATCAATGAAATCCGTGCAAGCATGCGCTTACTCCTTCGGTTGCTTCAGGTGCCAGTCCGTCACCTGCTGGTAGCGATGGGCGACGTTGAGCAGACGTGCTTCGGCGAAATAGTCGCCGATCAGTTGCAGGCCGACCGGCAAACCGGTCGAAAAGCCGCAAGGAATCGACATGCCGGGCAGACCGGCGAGATTCACGGCGATGGTGTAAATGTCCGAGAGGTACATCTGCACCGGGTCTGAAGACTTTTCGCCGAGGCCGAAGGCGGTGCACGGGCTGGTCGGCCCCATGATTACGTCACACTGCTTGAAGGCCTCGACGAAATCGTTGGCAATCAGGCGGCGGATGCGCTGCGCCTGCAGGTAGTAGGCGTCGTAGTAGCCGTGCGACAGCACGTAGGTGCCGATCAGGATGCGGCG
>JAUPVD010000475.1 GCA_030917225.1 Pseudomonadota bacterium | reverse complement strand
TGCGTCACCGATCATGGGGTAACTGTGCGCCGTCAGATCCTTGGCCAGCCACATGGCAACCTGGCGGGGACGGGCGATCGCACGGGTACGCTTTGGTGAAAAAAGATCAGCAACCTTGATTTTGTAATAATCGGCAACTGTTTTCTGGATATTTTCGACCGTAATCTGGCGGTTTACGGCACCAATGATGTCCTTGAGCGCTTCCTTGACCAGATCAAGTGCTATTTCCCGGCCATAGAATGACGAATAGGCGAGAACTTTCTTCAGCGCACCTTCCAGTTCGCGCACATTTGAGCGCAGGTGTTTCGCGATGACGAAGGCAACTTCGTCATCCAGTGCAACACCTTCCGCTTCTGCTTTCTTCTTCAGAATCGCCACGCGCATTTCTGTTTCCGGTGGCTCAATCTGTACCGTCAGGCCCCAGTCGAAACGGGTAATCAGGCGATCTTCAAGTCCGTTGATATCCTTGGGGTAAGTGTCGCAACTGATGACAATTTGTTTGCGAGCCTCAATCAACGCATTGAAGACGTAGAAAAACTCTTCCTGTGTCCGGTTCTTGCCGTTGAAAAATTGTACGTCGTCAACCAACAGCACATCCAGTGAACGGTAATAGCGCTTGAATACATCAAAAGACTTCTGTTGGTAAGCGCGTACTACATCAGAATAGTAGTCTTCTGCATGAACATAGCGTACGACTTTGTGCGGATGCTGCTCCAGAATGAAGTTGCCGATGGCATGAATGAGGTGCGTCTTGCCCAGGCCGGCACCACCGTAGATGAACAGCGGGTTATAGGCACCACCGGGGTTGTGTGCGACCTGCATCGCGGCAGCACGTGCCAGATCATTGGCTTTACCCACGACCAGATTGTCGAAGGTAAACGATGAGATCAGCCGCGTCTTTTCGTACGGGTTCGTATTTCTGACCGGGACGGCAGGCGCAGCAAGTTCCTCCACTACAGGCCCAACCGGAGTCAGGCGCGATTCTTGACGGGGGAGGGCAGCCGGCGCTTTGCGCTCAGCTAGCGTCAAAACTATGCTGATAGGCGCATCAAAATAGGTTCGACTCAATTCCTCGATGCGAAGCAGATAGCGCTCCTTGACCCACTTGAGGATAAAGCCGTTGGGCGCAACAAGGCGCAAACCGCCATCAAGGTTGTCTTCACCCTCCAGACGCAAGGGCCGGATCCAAGTGTTGAATTGCTGAACCGGCAGTTCCTGTTCGAACTGGCTAAGGCAGGAATTCCAGAAGCTGCTCATAAAATAGGGGGTTCCGGCAGGCTACGGACATCAAAGGTGTAAAGGGGAAAGGCGGAAGGCGGCACACCATTGCCAAAACCCGCAGCGAACCGGGGGATAACTTTTCAAGCTTTTGTTTTTAATCGAATCTTTTTATAATTAAAGCGAAGGCCAGAAGCATTCTGGGGAGCATTTTACCGCGCTTGCAGACGAGTTATCCACAGGACGGAAAATAAATTGGTCTTGACATGGCGTGTCGCACAATGTCTAATTACGCGTTTATCTTTGCATCAAAATCAAGGGCATAAATCATGAAACGCACCTATCAACCCTCGGTTGTCCGCCGCAAGCGCACTCACGGTTTCCTGGTTCGCATGCGCACCAAGGGTGGCCGCAAGGTCATCGCTGCGCGCCGCGCCAAGGGTCGTCATCGTCTGGCTGTTTGAGCATAGACAGCCAACCCGCTGCTATTGATGCAGGTGGGGTAACGAACGGGCAACAAGGGTTCGCTTTCCCCAAGCGCTATCGACTGACAAAAACGGATGAGTATTCATCCGTTTTTGGTTTTAGAAGAGCCGTAAAAAGCAGCCACTTCCTGTTACATTACCGCCCTCGGAAGCAGGAGGAGGCGGAGGAAGGCTCTCCGGATAATGGAGTGACTGCCAGGCTGGGTGTGGTGGTGCCGAAACGCCTTGTAAAAGCAGCGGTTCGTCGCAACCTCATCAAGCGTATCGGCCGCGAGCAGTTCCGTCAGTTGTTGCCGAAACTGCCTGCACGCGATCTCATACTGCGTCTGGCCGTTAAACCGGCAAAACTGGATCGCAAGGCCTTGGCCGAAGAGATTTGCAATTTACTCCTGAAGCTTAATGCGCCGGGGCGTTGAAAAATGAAACAATTGCTGATTCTGCTTATCCGGTTTTATCGGTATGCGATCAGCCCGCTGTTGGGGAGTCGCTGCCGGTTTTACCCCAGCTGCTCCGAATACACCACCGAAGCCATCCAGAAACACGGGGCCTGGAAGGGATTCAGGTTGGGGGTGAAGCGCATTTCGCGTTGCCACCCCTGGCATCCAGGCGGCTACGATCCCGTACCGTAATAACCAAGAATACTAGGGCTGTGCATGGACAACCGACGCATCATTCTCCTGATGATCTTCTCCTTCTCGCTGGTCATGTTGTGGGATGCCTGGCAAAAATACAGCCAGCCCAAGCCGCCGACGCAGGTAGCTGCCCAGAATAGCGTCTCGACGCCACAGCCCACGACGAATCTGCAGGCAAGTGCTGCCGTTCCAGCCCCCGCCATTGCCAATGCGCCGGCAGCCCCGACGGGCGCCGCTGCCCCGGCGGCTGGCGCAGGCGAGACGATCACCATCAAGACCGATCTCTACACCGCCGACATCTCCACGTTGGGCGGCGATCTGACCCGTCTCGAGCTGAACCGCTACACTGCCGCGGAAGACAAGAAGAAGACCTTCACGCTTTTCGATCCGAAGCATCGCTATGTTGCCCAGACCGGGTTGATTGGCGAAGGCCTGCCAAATCACCGCACGGTTTTCAGCGTTGTCACAGGTCCACGCGAAATGGCCAAGGATGGTGGCAAGGACGACAAGCTGCAACTGCGGCTTGAAGCAACGGCAAGCAATGGCGCCAGGGTCGCGAAGATCTATACCTTCAGCCGTGGCAGCTATCTGATCGATGTTGCCTACGAAATTGCCAATACCACGGCCCAACCGCTTGCTACGCACGCCTATTACCAGTTCCAGCGCGACGATGTGGCGCCGGCAGGCGAAAACGCCATGGTGTCGACCTTCACCGGGCCGGCGGTCTTTACCGATGCCGAGAAGTATCAGAAGATCGATTTCGCCGACATCGCCAAGGACAAGGCCAAGTTCGCCAAAACCGCCGATAACGGCTGGCTGGCGATGGTGCAACACTATTTCGTGTCAGCCTGGGTCCCGCAGGGCAAGGACAAGCGGGAGTTCTACGCGCGCAAGGTTGAAGGCGGCAATGGGGGGGCGCAAGTTTCCGCAGCTGGCGTGATCCTGCCACTGGAACAGATTGCCCCGGGTGCCAAGGGCGCTCAATCAGTGACACTTTACGCCGGACCGCAGGAACAGGCGACACTGAAGAAACTGGCCGAAGGCCTGGATCTTGTCGTCGATTACGGCTGGCTGACGGTCGTTGCAGCCCCCATCTTCTGGGTGCTGCAGGCGATTCATGGCTTGGTCGGCAACTGGGGTTGGGCCATCATTTTTCTGACTATCGGCATCAAGGCGATCTTCTTCCCGCTGTCGGCAGCGAGCTACAAGTCCATGGCCAAGATGCGTCTGGTGACTCCGCGGCTTCAGCAGTTGAAAGAGCGCTATGGTGATGATCGCCAGCGCCTGAACCAGGAAATGATGAAGCTTTACCAGACCGAGAAGATCAACCCGCTGGGTGGCTGCCTGCCAATTCTGGTGCAGATTCCGGTATTCATCGCCCTCTACTGGGTGCTGCTCGGTGCTGTTGAAATGCGCGATGCGCCGTGGCTGCTGTGGATCACCGACCTTTCTTCCGCCGACCCGTACTATGTGCTGCCGGTGATCATGGTTGTTTCAATGATCGTCCAGACCAAGCTCAATCCGGTGCCGCCTGATCCGATCCAGGCCAAGGTGATGATGGCCATGCCCTTCATCTTCGGCGTGATGTTCTTCTGGTTTCCGTCCGGTCTGGTGCTCTATTGGGTGGTTAACAACATCCTGTCGATCGCCCAGCAATGGCAGATCACACGGATGATCGAGGGTGGCGGCAAAAAAGCTTAAGCCAGCTAAGCCAGCCCAGCCGATCGCTGCGATTGCGACGGCGCCGGGCCGCGGAGGCATCGGTGTCGTCCGCGTCTCGGGCACGGATTTGCTTCCTCTCGCGCAGGCCCTGACCGGGACGCAACCCCGTCCGCGCCATGCCACGCTTGCCGAATTTCGTGATGAGGACGGCCGCAGCATCGACAGCGGCCTCGTCCTCCATTTTCCGGCACCACATTCCTTTACCGGTGACGATGTCCTCGAACTGCAGGGGCACGGTGGACCTGTGGTCATGCAGTTGCTGCTCAATCGCTGCCTTCAACTTGGCGCCCGTCTTGCCGAACCTGGCGAGTTTACGCGCCGCGCCTTCGAGAACGACAAGCTCGATCTGGCTCAGGCCGAAGCCGTTGCCGATCTGATCGACGCAGCCACGGCGAGTGCCGCACGTTCCGCAGTGCGCTCCCTGCAAGGCGAGTTCTCCAAGGAAATCCATACACTTACCGACCAGTTGGTCGAGCTGCGTGCGCTAACCGAAGCCACGCTGGATTTTCCCGACGAAGAAATCGACTTCCTGAAGTCGGCTGACGCTTTTGGTCGCCTCGGTCGGCTGCGTGACAGGCTGGCTGTAGTTTTCGACAGAGCCCAGCAAGGCAGGTTGCTGCAAGGGGGGCTGCACGTCGTGCTTGCCGGTCAGCCCAATGTCGGAAAATCCAGCCTGCTGAACTGCCTGGCCGGAGATGACCTCGCCATCGTCACACCGGTTGCCGGAACGACGCGCGACGCGTTGAAAAGCAGCATTCAGATCGAAGGCATACCGCTCTACATCATCGACACCGCGGGGCTGCGCGAGACCGAGGACGAAGTCGAGAAAATTGGCATAGAGCGTACCTGGCGCGAGATAGAGCGCGCCGACGTTCTGCTTCTGCTGACCGATGCGCAGCATGGTGTCGGTGTCGCCGAACAGGCGATCCTCGAACGCCTGCCTGCGGGTATTCGGCGCATAACCGTCGAGAACAAGATTGATCTCACCGGCCGCCTGCCCGAGCGGCGTGAGGACGAGGGGGGGGTCAGCGTCGCGCTGTCGGCGAAAGCAGGGCAGGGGATTCAGTTGCTGAAGCAGGAGTTGCTGGCTGTTGCAGGCTGGCACCCGGCCGAAGATGTCTTCATCGCCCGCGAACGGCATCTCGAAGCACTCTCCGAGGCGCGGACGCATCTGGAAATAGCGGAAGCCCAATTGCCCCGCCTGGAGCTTTTTGCCGAAGAAATGCGCCTAGCGCAGCAGTCATTGAACCGAATCACTGGCGAATTTACTGCCGATGATCTTTTAGGTGAGATATTCGGGCGTTTCTGCATCGGAAAATAGCGGTGTGCGTAGCCAATGCAATAAAATACGGGGTTTTGCGGCTGCCCGGCTGTTTTGCGGCCTAGTCGGCACTACCTAAACTCTGCTGTCACAGGTTCAACATGCCCAAATATGCCTATTGCGGTCGTTTGTCCGTTGTCGTTCCGGTCAAGAATGAACAGGACAACGTTGAGCCGCTAGTGCGCGAAATTGTCGCGGCGCTATCCGGCACTGCCGAATTTGAAATCATTTACGTCAATGATGGCAGCACTGACCAGACGCAGACAGTTCTTGACGGACTTAAGACCGAACTCCCGATGCTGCGCGCCATTCGTCATCGTGCGTCCTGTGGGCAAAGCCAGGCGGTAACCACGGGCGTGCGTGCTGCGCGCTACGAATGGATTGCCACGCTGGACGGTGACGGGCAGAACGATCCTGCCGATATCCCGGCTTTGCTGGCCAAGCTTTCCGAACCGGAGCAGCCGGATAATCTGGAACTGCTGGCTGGTTGGCGAACCCGGCGTAACGACACTTTCCTGCGCCGCTTGTCGTCGAAGGTTGCCAATGGCGTCCGTTCTCGCATGCTCAAGGACAATACGCCAGATACCGGCTGTGGCCTCAAGGTTTTCGCGCGCGAGACCTTTTTGCGCCTGCCGAACTTCGATCACATCCACCGTTTCCTGCCGGCGCTGGTGATCCGTGGCGGCGGCGCGGTCGTTTCGGTGCCGGTCAACCACCGCTCCCGTGAACGCGGTACGTCGAAATACGGACTTCACAACAGGTTGTGGGTTGGTATCGTTGACCTCTTCGGTGTCGCCTGGCTGCAGCGCCGGGTGCGTCTACCGCAGATTGAGCCCGGCTCGGATCTCTGATGAATCCGCGCGTCCTGCTCAAGGGACTGGGATTGATCGTCAGCCTGGCGCTGTTCGGCTATTTCTTCAAGACAAGCGATCTTGGCAACAGTATCAACGAAGCCTGGATCGACAATCACATTCGCGACCATGGCATCGAAGGCGAGTTGCTTTTCCTGGCCATGGGGGCGCTGTTTACCGCCATCGGCCTGCCGCGCCAGATCATCGCCTTTCTCGCCGGCTATGCCTTCAGCCTGGTTCTTGGCACGCTTTTCGGTGCCCTGGCGGCTCTGCTCGGCTGCATACTGACCTTCGTTTACGCGCGACTCTTCGGCAAGGGTTTGCTGAGCGCACGTCTTGGTGCTAGAGCGAAGCGTTTCGATGCCTTCATCCATGATCACCCGTTCTCGATGACCTTGCTGATCCGCTTGCTGCCGGTCGGCAGCAACGTGCTGACTAATCTTGCAGCGGGTATTTCTAGCATCCGTCCCGTCCCGTTTCTTTCCGCTTCCTTCGTCGGCTACTTGCCGCAGACGCTGGTATTTGCGTTGGTCGGCAGCGGCATCAATGTGGCTGCAACGCTCAAGGTCGGCATGGCCATCGTGCTTTTCCTCATCTCCGGAGTGCTTGGTGCCTATCTCTATCATCGCCATCGTCACGGATTGAGTATTGATGAGTCGGTCGACGCAGCACTTGGGGAATCCCAGCGTCCATGAACATTGAGGAAACAAAAGGAATCTCCAGCGAACACAGCATGTTGCTGCTGGCACTTGGCCTGCTCGCCCTGCTGACTGGCGTGGCAATCTTCGCCAGACCGATGACACCGATCGACGAGACGCGCTACATCAGTGTCGCCTGGGAGATGTGGCTGCGCGGTGACTGGCTGGTGCCTTACAAGAACGGCGCCCCCTATAGCCACAAGCCGCCGTTGATGATGTGGCTGTACCAGATCGGTTGGGCTGTTTTCGGCGTCAGCGAGTGGTGGCCGCGTCTGGTATCGCCGTTGTTCTCGGCTGCCGGCCTGTTTTTCACCATGGGTCTGGCACATCGCTTGTGGCCGAAACACGCAGGACTGGGTGGGCGAGCCGTACTGATTCTGGCGAGCTCTCTGCTATGGATTTTCTTCTCCACGTCGGCAATGTTCGACGTGATGCTGGCCTGCTTTACGTTACTTGGCCTGCACGGCATCCTTACTGCCGCCGAGGGTCGAGCACTGAAGGGATTCGCACTACTCGGTCTGGCCATCGGTCTGGGGGTGCTGGCCAAGGGGCCGGTGATCCTGCTGCATACCTTGCCAGTAGCCGTGCTGGCACCCTGGTGGAACCCGGGGCTGGCGTGGAAACGTTGGGCGGCGGGTGTTGTCGGCGCCGTCTTGCTTGGTGCAGCAATTGCGCTGGCTTGGGCGATCCCGGCCGGTTTTGCCGGGGGAGAGGAGTACCAACGGGCGATCTTCTGGGGACAGACGGCTGACCGCATGGTGCAGTCGTTTGCGCATAAGCGCCCCTTGTGGTGGTATCTGCCGCTACTGCCGATCATGTTCTTCCCGTGGCTGGTCTGGCCTGGCTTGTGGCGCGCTTACCGCGATCTGGCGAGGCAGGGGCTGGATCGTGGTGCGCGGTTTTGTCTGGCCTGGATGCTGCCGGTCTTTGTTGCCTTCTCGCTGATCAGCGGCAAGCAGATGCATTACCTGATCCCGATCTTCCCGGCCTTCGCACTGCTCTCGGCGCGGGCACTCGCTGGTAGCGTTCGCGGTAGTCTTTGGCTGCCGGCGTTTCTTGCCGTGCTGGTAGGTGCCGGCTTGTCTGCCCTGGCGCTGGGCCGCGTTACTCTCCCGAAGAATTCACTTGCCGAACTGCCGTTATTCTGGCCGGCGCTGGTGTTGATTGCGGTGATGCCAGCGCTCTGGTATTGGGCGCGTCGCAGTACCCGACAGCTGCCGGCGCTGACCGTTGTCGGCGTTATATTTGCTGCTCTGCTGCAACTTTCGCTGACCAGCGCCTTCCACGCTGACTACGATGTCAGGCCGTTTGCCGGCGCAATTCGCCAGGCGCAGGAGGCGGGAAGAGTGGTTGCGAATGGCGATTTTTATCACGACCAGTTCCATTTCGCTGGCCGCCTGCGTCAGCCGCTGGTGGCATTCGAGAATGACAAAAAAATGGCCGGATGGCTGACGGCGCACCCGGATGCGCTGGCCGTGCTCTATCTGAAGAACGACAAGCGTTTGCAAGGTTTGTCCGTTGTCGCCGTGCATCGATACATTGGTGGTGTCGCGGCGTTGTTGGAGGCACCGGTGGCGATATCGCTGCTGCCGCCTGCGGAAGACAAGAAGCAGTAGAAGACTGGGAGCAAACATGAAGATCACTGTAGTAGGTACGGGCTATGTTGGCCTCGTCACCGGTGCCTGTCTGGCTGATGTCGGCAACGACGTGCTGTGCCTGGATGTCGATCCCGAGAAGATCCGCATTCTCAACGAGGGCGGCATTCCGATCTTCGAGCCGGGTCTGCCGGAGATGGTCCGGCGTAATGTCGCGGCCGGTCGCCTGCGCTTCACCCTCGATATCGATCTGGCCGCGCAGCACGGCACCATCCAGTTCATCGCCGTCGGCACGCCGCCGGACGAGGACGGTTCGGCCGACCTGCAATACGTGCTCGCCGCTGCCCGCAATATCGGCAAGCGGATGACGGATTACAAGCTGATCGTCGACAAGAGCACGGTGCCGGTCGGTACCGCCGACAAGGTCCGGGCGGCCGTTGCCGACGAGCTGAAGCAGCGCGGTTCCGAGATTGGGTTCAGCGTCGTTTCCAACCCGGAATTCCTCAAGCAGGGTGCTGCCGTCGAAGACTTCATGCGTCCCGACCGCATTGTCGTCGGCGCCGAGGACGAACGGGCCATCCAGCTCATGCGCGCGCTCTACGCGCCGTTCCAGCGCAACCACGAACGCCTGATCGTCACCGACGTAAAGAGTGCCGAGCTGATCAAGTACGCCGCCAACGCCATGCTGGCGACGCGCATCAGCTTCATGAACGAACTGGCCAACCTCGCCGAAAAACTTGGCGCCGACATCGAGATGGTGCGCCAGGGCATCGGTGCCGACCCGCGCATTGGCTACCACTTCCTCTACCCCGGCTGCGGTTACGGCGGCTCCTGCTTCCCCAAGGACGTCAAGGCACTGATCCGCACTGCGCACGACGATGCCGGCATCGCGATGCAGGTGCTGTCTGCGGTTGAGGCCGCCAACCAGGCGCAGAAACATGTGCTGACGGCGAAGGTCAAGGCGCGCTTCGGCGCTGATCTTGCTGGCCGCCGCTTCGCACTATGGGGGCTGGCCTTCAAGCCGAATACCGACGACATGCGCGAGGCGCCGAGCCGCGAACTGGTCGCCGACCTGCTCGCTGCCGGTGCGACGGTCGCCGCTTACGACCCGGAAGCGATGCGCGAGGCGCAGCGCAGAGTCGGCGACGACGCGCGCAGCGCCTACGCAGCCAATCCGATGGCCGCGCTGACCGGCGCCGATGCGCTGATCATCGTCACTGAGTGGAAGGAGTTCCGCAGTCCGGACTTCGATGCGGTGAAGGCCGCGCTCAAGTCGCCGGTCATTTTCGACGGCCGCAACCTGTATTCGCCCGAGCAGCCGCAAGCGGCCGGCCTTGACTACTACCCGATCGGCCGCCGCCAGCCATGAGTCTGGAAAAAGCAGTTAACCACGGCGACACAGCAAAAAATCTCGGTATTGATGGTTTTCGCAGCCCACCCGTTGGGAGGTTCGTCAATACGACGCAACTTATTGTTTTTCGCCGTCTTCGCTGTGTCGCCGTGGTTTGAATTGAGGTTTTAAGATGAAAGTATTAGTCACCGGCGCCGCCGGCTTCATCGGCATGCACGTCTGCCAGCGTTTGCTGGCGCGTGGCGACGAGGTGGTCGGCATCGATAACCTCAATGACTACTACGAAGTGGCGCTGAAGGAAGCCCGGCTGGCGCAACTGACGCCGCAGCCGAACTTCCGCTTCGTTCGCCTCGACATCGCCGACCGCGACGGTCTGGCCGAACTCTTCGCCAAGGAGAAGGCGCAGCGTGTCGTGCATCTGGCGGCGCAGGCCGGTGTCCGTTATTCGATCACCAATCCGCAGGCCTACGCCGACAGCAACTTGGGCGGATTCCTCAACATCCTCGAAGCCTGCCGCCACAACCCGGTCGCGCACCTGGTCTATGCCTCCAGTTCCAGCGTCTACGGCGGCAATGAGAAGATGCCCTTCGCCGAAGACGACAGCGTCGACCGCCCGGTCAGCCTCTACGCTGCGACCAAGAAAGCCAACGAGCTGATGGCGCATGCCTACAGCCACCTCTACGGCATTCCCGCAACCGGTCTGCGCTTCTTCACCGTCTATGGTCCCTGGGGTCGGCCGGACATGGCCTATTTCAGTTTTGCCCGCGCCATCCTCGCCGGCAAGTCGATCGAAGTCTTCAACCACGGCCAGTTGCGCCGCGATTTCACCTACATCGACGACATCGTCGAAGGCATCATCCGTGTCCTCGACAAGCCGGCGACGCCGGAGGCCGCCGCGCCGCACGCCGCCCACCGCGTCTTCAACATCGGCAACCACGAGCCGGTGGCGCTGCTCGAATTCATCGAGACGCTGGAGCAGGCGCTCGGTCGCGAGGCGATCAAGGCGTTCAAGCCGATGCAGCCCGGCGATGTGCTGGCGACCTTCGCCGACACCGCCCAACTGCAAGCCTGGGTCGGTTTTTCGCCGAAGACCTCGCTCAAGGACGGGATCGGGAAATTCGTTACCTGGTACAAGGGCTGGGCTGGCGCCTGAACCTGATGTTTGCGACAAGCCTACGTGCCGTTTGATTTCGCCAGTCCCGAGTTCGGCCTGATCGCCATGCTGGCGATCGCTGCCTTCGCCGCCGGCTTCATCGACTCGGTGGTTGGCGGCGGCGGCCTGATCCAGATCCCGGCACTGTTTACCGCCTTGCCGCAACAGGCGCCGGCCACGCTGTTCGGCACCAACAAGTTCGCCAGCGTTTTCGGTACGACCAATGCGGCCTGGCGTTATTCGCGCCGTGTTTCAATGCCCTGGCGCACGACGCTGCCAGCGGCAGCGGCTGCCTTTGCCTGCTCCTACCTCGGCGCCATGGCCGTGGCCTGGCTGCCGCGTGAAATGTTGCGGCCGCTGATTCTCGTGCTGCTGGTCGGGGCGGCGGTCTACACCTTCATGAAGAAGGATTTCGGCGCCGTGCACGGGCCGACGCAATCCGGCCATCGCGAACTGGCCTATGCGGTGCTGCTCGGCGGGGTGATCGGTTTCTACGACGGCTTCTTCGGGCCGGGAACCGGCAGCTTCCTGATCTTCCTGTTCATCCGCTTTTTCGGCTTCGATTTTCTGCATGCCTCGGCAGCCGCCAAGGTGGTCAACGTCGCCACCAATCTCGCGGCGCTCGCCTATTTCGCGCCCAACGGCCACATGCTCTGGCAACTGGCGGTGATCATGGCCGTCTGCAATGTCGGCGGCTCGCTGGCCGGCACGCATCTGGCGCTCAAGCATGGCAGCGGCTTCGTGCGCCAGGTGTTTCTCGTCGTGGTCTCGCTGCTGATCCTGAAGTTTGCCTGGGATACGTTCAGCTAGCTTCAGTTGGCGACGCCATACTTGCCGGCCACGCGCTGGAAGACTTCCCGGCCGGAAAGTACGCGTGAGTCCTTCGGACTTTTCGCCTGCGCCTGCTCAAGGTAGCTGCGGGCACGAGAAGCAAGGTCGTCCCGCCAGCCTTTCTGATCCATCAGTGCACAGATGGCCTTGGTGGCATTGGCCAGGAACTGCAGGCTGGGTACGCGCTCGGCCGCTTCGCATAGCAGGCGGACGGACTCTTCCAGATTTCCGCTGCGCGCCGCCATGACGCCGCGGTTGTTGATCTCGACGATCTCCCGGCCGACTTGATCGAGCAATGCCTTGCCAGTTTCCTCATTGCCGGTGCGGGCAAAGACACCCTCGATCTGGGCAATGACGTGCGGGTTCTCGTTGTTCTCCGCCGCCACTTTCTTCATGATCGCCTGGGCGGCTTCGGCTTCTCCGCTGGCCAGGCAGGCATGGGCGAGGTCGACGGCGATCTTGTGCGACATCGGTTTGGCTGGGTCGGCATCTGCTGTCAGCGATTCGTGCAGGTGCAAGGCCTTTTCGGCGGCATGTCTCGCCTTTTCCGGCTCGCCTTCGGCGTGCAGGCACAGGCTGTCCATCACTGCCGCAGCGTATTCGCCCTGCTTGCTGCCGCGCCAGTCCCGCTTCAGTTCCTGGATGATCTGCCGGGCGCCGGCGGTATGCCCCTTATCAAGCATCACGCGGGAGAGATTGGCGTAATCGTCCACCTGCTTCAGCGAAGAGCCGCGGTGGCGCTCCAGTACCTTGCTGTAGGCCTTCTCGGCCACAGTCAGGTCGCCATTGCGCATGGCCACGTCGCCGACGATGCGCTGGCGCAAGGCATTGTTCGGCGAAATCGCGGCGGCCTGCTGCAGCACGGCCTGTGCCGCATCCAGTTGCCCCAGTTCTTCCTGCACCCCGGCAAGAAAATCGTAGGCCGACAGATACTCCGGGAATTCCTGCACGACGAGTTGAGCCAGCGACTCCGCCTCGTTCAGCGATTTGTTGCCACGCAATGCGAAGGCCAGACCCATGCGCGCCCAAGGTACGGACTTGCGCGCCAGTACGTCCCGGTAGATGGCTTCCGCTTCGTCATGGCGGCCCAGTGCATTCAGGATTTCCCCCTTCAGCCGCAATACATCGAGTTCGAACGGCGAGGTGTTGGCCAGCAGCAGATCGCAGGCGTTCAGTGCGCCGATGTAAGCGCCTTCATCAAGCTTGCGATAGACCGGCGCGAAGAAATTCTTCTTGAACACGGCTTTCAGCAGCCGTGCCTGCAATTGTTCTGCGGTGAAAGGTTTGATCAGGTAGTCATCGGGCGCCAGTTCGGCAACCGAGACCACGTTGTGGTACGAGCGTTCACCGGTGATCACCATGAACACTGTGCCGAGCGGGATCAGGTGCTGCTGCCGCAACTCTTCGAGCAGCTGTTGGCCATCCCGGCCGTCGTCAAGCAGGTAGTCGGAGAGGATGATGTCGAAGGTGCTGCTGTTGACCTGACGCAATACTTCTGCCGAGGTGCCGGCGCCGACCACTGAGGTAATTTCCAGCGCTGAGAGCATCATGCGCAGCGAGTCGCGCGCGGCGGGGTGGCGGTCGACGATCAGTACGCGCTTCTGCGGCAGTTCCTTCTGCAGCTTGTGCGAGAGTTCAGCGGTCGGAGAGTCGTCGCGGATGGCCATGCCGCAAAGGTAAGGCAAGCACTTGGCGGTGACAAGCGTCTGCGCGGCAAAACCGAGGAATGGTCGCCGATTCCACTCAATAGCCAAAAGCTATTTACAGTATGAATACTATCAATTGGATCAATTGAGCGATGATCCCTAACATGAGCATCGTCAACTGACATTCAACCCAAGGAGAAAAGCATGAACGCAACCATCATCAACACCGAAGTCCTCCCCTTCAAGGCCACTGCCTTCCACGCCGGCAAGTTTGTTCCGGTCAGCGAAGCCGATCTGAAGGGCAAGTGGTCTGTCGTCTTCTTCTACCCGGCCGACTTCACCTTCGTCTGCCCGACCGAATTGGGTGACCTGGCTGACAACTACGCCGAATTCAAGAAGCTCGGCGTCGAGATCTACGCCGTATCGACCGACACCCACTTCACGCACAAGGCCTGGCACGACACTTCCGAGACCATCGGCAAGATCCAGTACCCGATGATCGGCGACCCGACTGGCGCCATCTCCCGCAACTTCGGCGTGATGATCGAAGAAGCCGGCCTGGCCGAGCGCGGTACCTTCGTCATCGACCCGCAGGGCAAGATCCAGATCGTCGAGATCAACGCCGGCGGCATCGGCCGCGATGCCTCCGAGCTGATGCGCAAGGTCAAGGCAGCCCAGTATGTGGCGACCCATCCGGGTGAGGTCTGCCCGGCCAAGTGGAAGGAAGGCGAGAAGACCCTGGCGCCGTCGCTCGACCTTGTCGGCAAGATCTGAGTTTTGAACCAGCTCCCGGCTGCGGCCGGGAGTGCACTGCAAAGGCGTTGGCGGACACCCCAATCCCTCCAGCTTCAATGCCGTCCGTTGCCGCCTTTGCAGTGCAAGTCATCCATTTGAAGGGAGAACCACCATGCTCGACACCGCGATCAAACAGCAGCTTCAGGCCTACCTCGGTCGCTTGCAGCAACCGATCGAAATTGTTGCCACGCTGGATGCCAGCGACAAGGCGCAGGAGATCGGCGAGCTGGTCAAGGAAATCGCCGAACTTTCGGACAAGATCAGCGTCCGTGCCGACGGTAATGCCCGCCTCAAGCCATCGTTCGCCATCGGCCGTCCCGGCGAGCTTGCGCGCGTCGAATTTGCCGGCATCCCGATGGGCCACGAATTCACCTCGCTGGTACTGGCGCTGCTACAGACCGGCGGCCATCCGCCCAAGGTCGAGCCGGAAGTGATCGACCAGATCAAGGCGCTCGATGGCGAATACAAGTTTGAGACCTTCATTTCGCTTTCCTGCCACAACTGCCCGGACGTGGTGCAGGCGCTCAACCTGATCGCCGTGCTCAACCCGCGTGCCACGAGCGTGATGATCGACGGCGCCATGTTCCAGGACGAAGTGAACAAACGCCAGATCATGGCTGTGCCGACCGTCTTCCTGAACGGTGAACCCTTCGGTCAGGGGCGCATGACGATCGAAGAAATCGTCGCCAAACTCGATGTCGGTGCCGAGAAGCGTGATGCCGAAAAGATCAGTGCCAAGGCACCGTTTGACGTGCTCATTGTCGGTGGCGGCCCGGCCGGCGCCGCTGCCGCGATCTACGCTGCCCGCAAGGGCATCCGTACCGGTGTGCTGGCCGAGCGCTTCGGCGGTCAGGTGTTGGACACCATGGCCATCGAGAACTTCATCTCGGTCAAGGAAACCGACGGCCCGAAGCTTGCCGCTGGCCTTGAGCAGCATGTGCGTGAGTACGAGGTCGACATCATGAACCTGCAACGTGCCGATGCTTTGGTGCCTGGAGACGACTACCATGAGGTGCGTACCGCGAGCGGTGCCGTACTCAAAGCGAAGAGCGTGATCGTCGCCACCGGTGCGCGCTGGCGCGAAATGAATGTGCCGGGCGAACGTGAATACCGTGGCAAGGGCGTGGCCTATTGCCCGCACTGCGACGGCCCGCTGTTCAAGGGCAAGCGCGTGGCGGTGATCGGCGGCGGCAACTCGGGTGTCGAGGCAGCGATCGATTTGGCCGGTATCGTTGGTCATGTCACGTTGCTCGAATTCGCCAACGAATTGCGCGCCGATGCAGTATTGCAGAAGAAGCTCTACAGCCTGCCCAACGTCACCGTCATCAAGGAAGCGCAGACGAGCGAAGTGCATGGCGACGGCGCCAAAGTGGTTGGCCTCAGCTACAAGGATCGCGCCAGCGGTGAAATGCATCGTATCGAACTTGAGGGTGTTTTCGTGCAGATCGGCCTGTTGCCGAACACCGACTGGCTGAAAGGTACGGTGAGTCTGTCGAAGCACGGCGAGATCGAGATCGACGCCCGTGGGCAGACGTCAGTGCCCGGTGTCTTCGCCGCCGGCGATGCGACAACGGTGCCTTACAAGCAGATCATCATCGCCATGGGGGCGGGGGCGACGGCTTCATTGGGCGCCTTCGACCACCTGATCCGTTCGTCGGTGCCGGTGGAAGTCGCTGCCTGACAGGTACCGATCCAGATGGAATGCCGACTGCCTTGCTGGCGGTCGGCCCATTTGCATCTCAGAAATGCTCCGCTCGTTTTGCCAGCAGCACGAAGCGTCCTTTGTCGCGCATTGCCGGCATCGCAAAGTCAAAACGGTCTGCCTGTGCGCATAGCTTGAGATCTGACAGAGGCAAGCTCGGGTTATCGCCTGCCGTGAAGCGGCGGCCAAAATCCGAGTTGCGCACGCGTTCCTCGAAGGGTTCAGGGTCAGGGTATTCGCCGAGTAGTAGTGCCTCAAGATAATCGGCGCACGCTACATCCTCGTCGCCATCGCGGTCGACCCATTCGCCGGTAATCAACAACATTACTTCTTGCGCTCCTAGTTGCCGGATGGCGTTGGCTGTTGCTCGTGCACAAACCAAGCTACCGGCGAAGACGGCTCGGGCATGCGCAAAGCGCAGTAGTCCGCGTACGCCAGCCACCGTTGTCTGAATCAGTTCGCGTCCCTGCAGGTTGGCCGCCGCCAACGCGCTGGGCGAGTTGCCGAAATCGAAACCCGGGGCCGGGTCGCCGCCAGCAATAGCGCCAGTCGTTATCGCTTCTGGCAGCATTTCCTGCAACAGCAGTGCTTCGCTGATCGTTTCCACAGGATGGATCAGGCTTGCGCCGGCAGCAAAGGCGTAGGCGGCCGTGGAGAACGAGCGCAGTACGTCGATGACCACCACGACATCGTGGGGTTCGGGTGCCGGATCAAGGCGATTGAGAAACTGGCGGCGGATTTGCATGGCGGCGAAATCGATATATTTCCGCGTTGTTTCCGCCAAGCATGCCACGGTCCAATGCTGTCTGGCGACAGCCGTCGGCGTCGGCGAGATGTTGGCTAGGCACGCAGTGCAAACCGCCGGTCGGGAGTACTGTTCCTTATCGGGACGTCGACTTTCAGTTCCGGGTGCAGTAGCAGCAACTGCTCGAGTACCCACGGGTTGGCTTCGTAGGCGAACTCGCGGGCATTCAGCGGCGCATTGGTAAGCGCTTCGATGAACAGTGCGACAGCGGCTGAACGGCTGATGCCGTACTCGCAATGCACCATCACCGAAATTTCGAATGGTGCGCTATGCAGCTTGTTGGCGAAGGTGTCGATGCGCTCGGCGACGTGATGATCGAACAGCCCGGGGAGCGGTGGCATGTACTCGTCGGCGGGGATCGCGTCGTAGAAGGACAGGCGCAGTACGTGCTGGAACAGCGGGTCGAGCCTGGCCTCAGGCGTGCCCGGGTCGGTGATCGAAATCACCGCCATGTAGGGGTTGCCGGCCAGCGATTCGGCCAGCTCGCGCGAGGCAAAGAAGAGGTGTTTGATGGTCATTGCGTACTTATTCCATGAACACCGGGTCGGAGAAAACCAGGGTGCCGTCCTTGCGCATCATCAGGTTGTCGGCCTTGATCAGGTCGGGCAGCGCATCGTATTCGCCGGAGAAGGATTCCAGCGCCTTGAGCGATTCCTGCACGGTATCGTTCCAGCCCATCGGGGTGACAACCAGGTGGTGCAGGGCGATGCGTCCCATGTCCTGGGCCAGGTTGCGCCACATCATGCAGGCGTCGAAATAGGAGGTGGATATCTTGGTTGCCAGTTCGGCGGCATCGCCGGCAGCGGGCAGCGGGTAGAGTTTTTCCACCTCGACGATATGGAAGGGGAAGACCCGGCTGGTTCGACAGATTGTCCCGTGATCGGCAATGACCAGCGGAAAATGGCGACCGGTCGGCCGGTCGGGCGCCGTGTTGTAGGCATAGTCGGTCGGTGTAGATTGCTGCTTGAAGACTCGTGCCTGTACGTCGACTACGTCGCCGTCGAGAACGATGGT
>JAUPVD010000474.1 GCA_030917225.1 Pseudomonadota bacterium | reverse complement strand
GCCGAAGCCGTCCGGGCTTTCGTCGACCATCGCCCATTCGCTGACGGCCGGACCGCTGGGTGTCCTTCGGCCGGAGTCGTCGCGTCGACGGAGAAAGGCGCCGCCAGCAAGGAAAAGGCTGACATCGAGCATGCCGACGACGACGTCGGCGCGTGGCTTGAAGCGCATGCGCGAGAAACGCCGGGTTGGCTGTGCGCCCCACATGGCCGCGAGCGTGCGCAGCATGGTCAGCGAGGCGTTCGGCAACAGCCACGCGCGTGGTATGTCGAGCCGGGCCTTGGCGCCGATGTCGCTGCGAATGGTGGCCGCAAGGTTGGTGGCGTCGAGGTAGAGGTAGCCTGTAACACCGACGGATCGCGAGCGTATCAACGGTTTGCCCGGGCTGTCGTCATTCGGTGCCACGACAAACAAGGGGGTTTCCGGCCGCGCATCGCGTAGTGCTTCCGGCGGTCTGATGCGCAGCAGGCCTGCGCCGATTTCCGCGCATTCGAGCAGGAGCTTGAGTTCGGTACGGGAAAATTTGCCGGGGTCGGCATAGGCGATCAGCAGTGTGGAGAAGTACAGCTGCTCCAGTGACTGTCCATCCTTTGCTGCACCCAACAGTTCGAGCCGCTGTGCCGTGCGATACAGGTCGTGCAGTTGCTGCCAGGAACTGGCCGACGGGGTTGCGTGGGCACGGTAGGCCAGCAACTGGCGCCGACGCAGAGCGATGATCGCATGCTGCACCGCATGCTGGAGCAGTGGTACCAGGCCGGTCGCCATGTGTCGGGATTCGATGCTGGCGATGGCATTGATGTAGCCGCTGGCCAGGCCTTTCAGCAGATTGTCGGTGGCCAGTGCCTTGGCCTTGGCTTGCGGCGACAGGGGCAGCTGGGCAGTCTCGATATCGTGCTCGAGTGTTGGCAGCAGGCCGTGGCTGATCTCATCGAACGCATCCAGCAGGCGGATCCGCATGTGTTGGTTGCCCTGCGCGGAGACCATCGGGCCCAAGCGTTGTGCAAGGGCGGTGACGACCTCTTCCGGTGGGGCGTCGACCATGCTTTCCAGCCAGTCGTTGAGCGCTTGCCTGCCTTCGTTGCCGTCTTCCCGAACGCCAAGCGACCCCAGGGGCAGCCAGTTGCGGAGGAAGTTGAGCGGGGTGTCCATGATCAGCACTTGAATGGGCAGTCGGATAGGCCTTTGGATATGTCTGTCAGAGGATACCAGTACTTCCGGAAGGCTGCTAAATGATGAGCGGCGGCTCGGTCATCGCCGCGATTTGCTCCTTCAGTTCCAGAATCCGCGCCTGCCAGTAGTGGGCAGTGCCGAACCACGGGAAGGCCGCCGGAAAGGCGGGGTCTTCCCAGCGCCGGGCGATCCAGGCGGCGTAATGGATCAGGCGCAAGGTGCGCAGCGCCTCGATCAGATGCAGCTCGCGCCGGTCGAATTCGCAGAAATCCTCGTATCCCGCAATTGCGTCCTGCAGCTGTAGCTGCATTTCCATCCGTTCGCCGGAAAGCAGCATCCACAGATCCTGTATCGCCGGCCCCATGCGGCTGTCGTCGAAGTCGACGAAATGCGGGCCGTCGTCGGTCCATAGCACATTGCCGAGATGGCAGTCGCCATGCAGTCGCAGCAGGCTGATCTTGCCGGCGCGGTCGTAGGCGTGACGGACGCCTTCCAGGGCCATGTCGATGGTGCCTTTCCAGGCCTCGAACAGCTCAGGTGGCAGCGATTGGTGAGCGATCAGCCAGTCGCGCGGTTCTTCGCCAAAAGTGGCGATGTCGAGCGTCGGCCTGGCCGAGAAATCCGATAGCTGCCCGATGGCGTGGATGCGGCCGAGAAAACGCCCCATCCATTCACGTGTCTGCGGGTCGCCGAGTTCCGGCGCGCGGCCGCCGTGCCGGGGAAACACGGCCAGGCGAAAAACGCCATGCGTGGCCAGCGTGCCGCCTGTATCGAAGGTCAGCGGCGGCACCACGGGAATCTCTGCCTCACCCAGTTCGGCGAGGAAGGCGTGTTCTTCAAGAATCGCCGCATTGCTCCAGCGTTCCGGACGGTAGAACTTGGCAATCAGCGGCGGACCTTCCTCCATGCCCACCTGATAGACCCGGTTTTCGTAGCTGTTCAGAGCCAGCAGGCGGCCGTCGGGATGCAGGCCTGCAGCCTCAAGCGCATCGAGGACGTGATCGGGCGTCAGGGTGGAATAGGGATGCAACTCGGGGTGCAACTCGGGGCGCGATTCGGGATGCTCGTTCATCCAGCGAGTATACTTGCGCCCATGCCGCTCTTCGAATCTCTTTCCATCCTGGTGCTGGGTTTGCTCGCCTGGCTTTGGCACGACAGTCTCAAGGCCCGCGAGGCTGGCGTGCGCGAAGCGCGTGCCGCCTGTGCCGACGAGGATCTGCAATTGCTTGACGATACGGTGGCCATCCGCAGTTTTCGCCCGGCGCGTGACGATGCCGGACGGCTGCGCCTGCAACGTACCTACGCCTTCGAATACAGCGATACCGGTGACAACCGCCGGCAGGGCAGTGTCACGTTGCTCGGGCAGGACGTGGTGATGGTCAGCCTGCGTGCCCGCCTGACGTTGGTAGGCGGAGCTGGGGGAGATCGCCATGAGCAGCATTGAATCGGTGCGCGAAGCACTGCTGCGCTTTCGCGACGAGCGCGACTGGCAGCAGTTTCATTCGCTGCGCAACCTGATCGTTTCGCTCAATCTTGAGGCCGCAGAACTGCTGGAATTGACGCAGTGGAAGAGCGACGCCGAGGTCAATGCGCTTGCCGCTGACCCCGCAGCGCGCGAGGCGCTATCGGACGAGTGTGCCGACGTGTTTCTCTACCTGCTGCTGGTGGCAGACGCCGCCGGCATCGATCTGCTCGATGCCGCACGGCGCAAGCTCGACAAGAATGCGGAGAAATATCCGGTCGAGAAGTGCTACGGCTCGTCTACCAAATACCACCGGCTTTAGTAGATTCTCGTGGCCGAATAGCTGGCCAGCGGTGGATGCCGCCAGCGTGCGATGCGGTCGGCGATCAGGCCCGCGCAGCGCGCCGCAATTTCCCTGAGTGGTGTCTCGCTGCAGCAGGGTGCGGCGGTGAATACCGATGGGCGTAGCGCCGAGATGACGACTTTCGGGTGATTCTCAAGCCGCAGGCATTCGCCGGCATGCAGGATGATGTCGTCTGCACTGCCTTCGACAGTAATCCACAGCTCCCCTTCCGCGCACTCGATCATCAAGCCGTGAGTATGCGCAAGCGCCATCAACTCGCGCCGGGCCAGGGTGTAGCGTTTCTGCTTGATTTGGGTTCTCATGATATTCTCCATGCACATTACGCATTCACGATGGTGTTTGCGTATAGCCAATGTAGGCATATAACATGGGCTTAACAAACGGTCATTCGGAATGCTATGCATGAGAAAAACGCATGAATAAGCCAATCGATGCACGGATCAACGAGCGCAACCGGCGTTTGCCTTCGCTCGACCCGCTTAAGGGGTTCGAGTCGGCGGCACGACACCTCAGCTTCACGTTGGCGGCTGCCGAACTGCACCTGACCCAGTCGGCCATCAGCCGGCAGATCCAGACGCTGGAGGATCAACTCGGGGTCCGGCTGTTCCACCGGGAGGTGCGTCGCCTGCGCCTGACCAACGAGGGCGAAGCGCTGCAGCGAGTGGTCGGCGAGATGCTGGCGCGTTTGGCCGAGGTTTGTACCGGTTTTCGGGCGGCACAGCGACGGCCCCAGGTGAACCTCACCGCCGCAGTGGGTATCGCCTCGTTATGGCTGGTGCCACGCCTGGCCTCCTTTCAGCAGACGCAGCCGGACGTGGACGTACGCATTTCTGCCGACAACCGGGTGGTCGACCTCGAACGCGAAGGTTTTGATGTGGCCTTGCGCTATCTGGCGGCAGATGAAGCGTCGCCGGGCGCGACTCTGCTTTTCGAGGAGGAGGTTTTCCCGGTAGCGGCACCGCAACTGGCTGCCCGACTGCCCAAACGGCTCAGCGCCGAGGATTTCTCGCAAGTCGTGCTGCTTGCCTACGACGACGATCGCGCTGCGCCCTGGTTCTCATGGGAACCCTGGTTGCTCGGCTTGGGGCTTGCCGGCGCCAAGCCGAAGGCGGTGCTGCGCTTCAACCAGTACGACCAGATCATGCGTGCCGCCGAAGATGGGCAAGGGGTCGCTCTAGGGCGCGGCCCGCTGGTGGTGCGGGCACTTGCCGAGGGGCGCTTGAAGGCACTGGCGGTGAAGCGGGAAAAAATGCCGGCGCGGGGCTACTACCTGGTCCGGGCTGCAGCCAGCGGCCGGCCCGCAGTCGACTGTTTT
>JAUPVD010000473.1 GCA_030917225.1 Pseudomonadota bacterium | reverse complement strand
TGGTTGCACTGGCATCGGGTGCTGGAGCCGCAAGTTCGAACACGGGTACTGATTTTCGATCACTGGTCGGCCGTGATCGAAGAGGTGCCGAAGGCGCCGTTCCGGGATGATGACCCGCTGACGAGCAAGCACTATGTGGTGGATAGCTGGTTTTACGATAACGGACAGCCGGCGGTGGTGATGCCGCTGGATGATTGGCTGGATTGGGAAGGACCGAATGTCGAGCATGTTGAACACGAATAAAACGGTAGTGGTGGGGCTCTCCGGCGGCGTTGATTCGTCGGTTGCAGCCATGTTGCTGAAGCAGCAGGGCTACAAGGTCATCGGCCTGTTCATGAAGAACTGGGAAGACGACGACACCGACGACTACTGCTCCTCGCGTCAGGATCTGGTGGACGTGATGAGCGTTGCCGACAAGCTCGGCATCGACGTCGAGGTGGTGAATTTCGCCAAGGAGTACAAGGAGCGCGTTTTCGCCGAGTTCCTCAAGGAATACCAGGCCGGGCGCACGCCGAACCCGGACGTGCTGTGCAATGCCGAGATCAAGTTCCGCGCCTTCCTCGATCATGCCGTGGCCATGGGCGCCGAGAAGATCGCCACCGGCCACTATGCCGGCGTGCGCGAATTCAATGGCGAGTTTCAGCTACTCAAGGCCGAGGACGGCACCAAGGATCAGAGCTACTTCCTGCACCGGCTGAATCAGGCGCAGCTGTCGAAAGCGATGTTCCCGCTGGCCGACCTGTACAAACGCGATGTGCGCAAGATGGCCGAGGAGGCTGGTCTGCACGTGGCGACGAAGAAGGATTCGACCGGCATCTGCTTCATCGGCGAGCGACCATTCAAGGAGTTCCTGATGCGCTACCTGCCGCCGAAGAAGGGCGAGATCCGCGAGCTGGACAGCGGCCGCGTGCTTGGCGAGCACGACGGCATGACCTACCACACCATTGGCCAGCGCAAGGGGCTGCACATCGGCGGCCTGAAGGGCGGCAAGGACGGCAACCCGGGTGAGCACGACGCCTGGTTCGTGGCGAAGAAGGATGTCGCCAGCAATACGCTCTACGTGGTGAACGGGCACGACCACCCGGCGCTGCAGGCCGAGTCGCTGAACGCCATCGACCTGTCGTGGGTGTCGGGCCGGGCACCGCACACACACTGGGTCTATACCGCCAAGACGCGTTACCGCAGCCCCGATGCGCCGTGCGAAATCGAGCGCGTCGATGGCGAAGGCTGCGAGATCCGCTTTGCCGCACCGGAATGGGCGGTGACGCCGGGGCAATCGGTCGTTGTTTACGAATCCCGTGTTTGTCTGGGCGGCGGCATCATCGCCTGAAGCGCTTCTCGGGTTGCGTGCGGGGCCTGCCACGGACCCCGCAGACGCAAAAAAGCCGCCCGGGGGCGGCTTTTTCATTGGGAACCAATGTGCTGGTCAGGCTTGTGGCACGGTGTCGGCAAACGACGGGCGCTGCATCAGCTTGTCGTAGAGTTTGGCGAGGTTCGGGTGCGTCTCCTGCCAGTTGATGTCCTCGAAGCGGAAGACCAGGTAGCCCAGGGCACTGCCCACGGCGGCGTCGGCGAGCGAGAAATGGGTGCCCATGCAGTGGGCATTCTCGCCGAGTTCTTCCGACATGAATTCCAGCGCCTGCGCGATTTTGCCGCGCTGGCGCTCAATCCAGTCCTTGTCGCGCAGCTTGGCCGGCCGCTTGCCTTCAAGGAAGGCGGTGGCGGCAGCATCGCAGACGCCATCGGCGAGGGCTTCCCAGCGCTTGACGAGAATGCGTTCGCGGTTCGGTGCGGGCATCAGGTTGTTGTTGGGGGTCTCGTTGTCGAGATATTCGACAATGACGCGCGAATCGAAAAGAACCGTGTCGTCGTCGAGGACGAGCACAGGAATCTTGCCCAACGGATTGATGTTGGGCACGCCGCTGTCGGCATTCCACGGGGAGTCGAGCTCGAAGTCGTACTCGATCTTCTTTTCGGCCAGAACAACCCGGGCCTTGCGCACGTAAGGACTGGTCAGCGATCCGATCAGTTTCATCTGGTTCTCAAGCGGAGTGGGGAGGCGAATTATAACATCGCCCCGAAATGCCGTTTGCGGCAGTATTTCACGGAGCGGTAAAATAGCGGTCTTCTTGCAACAGGATCACCTCCATGCCTTTCACCATGCTTACAGCCCTCTCTCCGCTCGATGGACGTTATGCCGCCAAGGTTGACGCACTTCGTCCACAATTCTCCGAATACGGCCTGATCCGCCGCCGTCTGCAGGTGGAGATCGAATGGCTGAAGGCGCTGGCTGCCGAGTCACATTTTGCCGAGATTCCGGCCTTTTCGCCGGCCACCGTTGCGGCGCTTGATGCGCTGGTCAGCGGTTTTCAGCCGGAGCATGCGGCCGAGGTCAAGGAAATCGAGTCGGTTACCAACCACGACGTCAAGGCACTTGAATACTGGATCAAGAAGAAGCTCGCCGACAATCAGGAGGTGATGCGCGTTTCCGAGTTCATCCACTTTGCCTGTACCTCGGAAGACATCAACAACCTCTCGCATGCCCTGATGCTCAAGGCGGCGCGCGAGGAAGTGCTGCTGCCGACGATCGACAAGCTGCTGGCCCGCCTGCGTGAACTGGCGCATACGCTGGCCGATGTGCCGATGATGTCGCGCACGCACGGTCAGCCGGCAACGCCGTCGACGATGGGCAAGGAAATGGCCAACGTCGCCTATCGCCTTGACCGCGCCCGCGCCCGCATCGCTGCGGTGGGGCTGCTCGGCAAGATCAACGGCGCCGTTGGCAACTACAACGCCCACCTGTCGGCTTACCCCGGCTACGACTGGGAGGGCTTCGCCAAGCGCTTCGTCGAGTCGCTCGGGCTGGAATTCAATCCCTACACCATCCAGATCGAACCGCATGACGCGATGGCCGAGCTGTTCGACGCCTTTGCCCGTGCCAATACCATCCTGGTCGACTTCGACCGCGATGTCTGGGGCTACATCTCGCTCGGCTTCTTCAAGCAGAAGACGAAAGCTGGCGAAATCGGCTCCTCGACCATGCCGCACAAGGTTAACCCGATTGATTTCGAAAACTCCGAAGGTAACCTTGGCCTGGCCAATGCCATGCTCAGGCACCTCTCGGAAAAGCTGCCAATCTCGCGCTGGCAGCGTGACCTGACCGATTCGACCGTGTTGCGCAATATGGGCGTCGGCCTTGGCTATGCCTTGCTGGGCTACGATTCGTTGCTGCGGGGCTTAGGCAAGCTGGAAGTGGTGCCGGAACGCATGCTGGAAGACCTCGATGCCAACTGGGAGCTGCTGGCCGAGCCGATCCAGACGGTGATGCGCCGTTACAGCATTGCCAACCCCTACGAGAAACTGAAAGAGCTGACCCGCGGTCAGCGCGTTTCGCGCGAAGGCATGCAGGCTTTTGTCTCCACGCTGGAAATTCCGGAGGCGGCCAAGGCCGAACTGCTCAAGCTGACGCCGTGGGATTACACCGGCAAGGCCGCCGAGCTGGCCAAGCGCATCTGACCGATCAATAGAGGAAACGTCATGTCACAGTTTCAGGCCAACCTGAAGAAGCTTCCCGGCATCTCGCATCTGGAAGCGCTCAACCTGCTCGATGCCGAAGGCAATGTTGTCGCTTCGATCGAGAACAAGGCTGGCAGCCAGGGCTCGCTGTCGGTCTATAACCATCTCGGCCAGACTTACGGTGCGATCACGCCAGAGGCGGCGAAGAAGGGGCTCGAGATTTACGCCGAGCATACCGAGGATGCCCGCCTGCATCCGGGCAAGCACGCCAATATCGACCGCCTGTTCGAAATTGCGGAAAAGAAGCTGACGCTGCGCGTCAAGCACGTCTTCGCGGTTTGACTGCCGGGGGGTAATGCACGGCTCCGCCGTTCATGGTTCGCGGGGTTCGCGGGGTTAGATACGCCTGCTGTGCAGGCTACTCACCACGAACGGGGTTGGTTCCGCTGACAAACTCCCAAACCGTTCGTCCTGAGTAGCTCGCGTATTGAGTATGTCGAGCGTATCGAAGACTGGCTTGCTTCAGCAGACGGGTCGCTTGTCGAGCACGCGCCGGGCCTTGCCCTCCGGCCGCGGCAGGTGGCCGGGGTCGAGGATGCGGACACGCGTCGTCACGCCCAGCCAGCCCTTGATTTCATGCTGCAGCTCGCGGGCCGTGCCAGTCTTCACTTCGCTGCTGGCGTGCGCGAATTCCGGTTTCACTTCGACCAGCACTTCCATCTGGTCGAGCGGGCCTTCGCGGAAGACTTCAAGCAGGTAATGCCCGGACAGGTGCGGCTGCTTGAGGATCAGTTCCTCGATGTGGCCGGGGAACAGGTTGACGCCCCGAATGATCAGCATGTCGTCGGAACGCCCGGCAACCTTGCTCATGCGCCGGAAGGAGCGGGCTGTCGGCGGCAATAGCCGGGCCAGATCGCGCGTGCGGTAGCGAATGATCGGCAGCGCCTCCTTGGTCAGCGAGGTGAATACCAGCTCACCGGTTTCGCCATCGGGCAGCAGGGCGCCGGTTTCCGGGTCGATGATCTCCGGATAGAAATGGTCTTCCCAGATCACCGGGCCATCCTTGGCTTCGATGCATTCGCAGGCGACGCCGGGGCCTATCACTTCCGACAGCCCGTAGAGGTCCATCGCATCAATACCGAGACGCGTCTGGATTTCGCCGCGCATGCCTTCGCACCAGGGCTCGGCGCCGAAGCAGCCGATGCGCAGGCTTGTGGCTGTCGGGTCAAGACCCTGGCGGACGAATTCGTCGGCGATGTTCAGCGCATAGGAGGGCGTGGCGACGATCATCGTCGGCTTGAAGTCGCGGATCAGTTGTACCTGCTTCGCCGTCTGGCCGCCGCCCATCGGAATGACCGTGCAACCAAGCCGCTCGGCCCCGTAGTGCACGCCGAAGCCGCCGGTAAAGAGACCGTAGGCATGGGCGATCTGCACGATGTCGTCGGGGCCGGCGCCAGCGGCGCGTAATGAGCGGGCCATGACGCCAGCCCACATGTCGAGGTCGTTCTTCGTATAACCGACCACCGTCTGCTTGCCGGTGGTGCCGCTGGATGCATGAATGCGCACGATGTCGCGCATCGGTACCGCAAACATGCCATAGGGGTAGTTTTCGCGCAGATCCTGCTTGGTCGTGAACGGGAAGCGGGCAAGGTCTTCAAGCGTGCGTAGGTCTTCGGGGTGGACCCCGGCGGCATCGAATTTCTGTCGACAAGCGGCAACGTTTGCGTAGGCGTGCGCCAGGGATTGCTGCAGTCGGCGAATCTGCAGGGTCGTGATTTCGTCGCGGCTGGCCCGTTCGATCGGCTCCAGGGTCTGTGTCGCTGCTGCCGGCATCGCATCTCCCAAGGCTGAATTGGCGCAATAAGTCCTTGATCCTAGTGCCGGAATCGGCGATCTGATATGAGTTGGATCAATTTCGAAGCATCAGGGTTTGGCGATATACTTCTTTTCCCCCTTTGGCGATGGAATAAATTCCGTGGCCACGGTGTTAGCCCGATTGCCATCAATCACAACGGAGAGATGTACATGAAAATCAAGACCAAAATCGCTGCAGCCTTGACCCTGGCAGCCGTAACCGGCGCCGCTTTCGCTCAGCAGGCGCTGAAACCGGAAGAAATGATCAAATTTCGCAAGGCCGGCTACAGCTTCATGGCCTGGAACATGGGCAAGATCAAGGCACAGGTGGTTGAGGCGCCGCAGACCTACAACAAGGATCAGGTGCTGGCAGCCGCTCGCCTGATTGCCGCTACCGCTAATTCCGGTAT
This sequence comes from Pseudomonadota bacterium, assembly GCA_030917225.1. Classification (GTDB taxonomy): domain Bacteria; phylum Pseudomonadota; class Gammaproteobacteria; order Burkholderiales; family Rhodocyclaceae; genus Proximibacter. The sequence continues at coordinate 5,228 of JAUPVD010000473.1, read as the reverse complement.
GGGGGCGCTCTACGCGCCGGGGACCGACAAGGACGTGAACGGCGAAAAAACCCGCGTCAAGCCGGAGTTTTTCCAGCAAAAGGAAGAGGTCGGCAAGTTGGCGATGGCCTTCAACAAGGAGGCTAATGAACTGGCCAAGGTTGCCGAGTCTGGCGATGCGGCAGCGATCAAGGCCCAGTTCGGCAAGACCGGCGAAACCTGCAAGTCCTGCCACGACAAGTTCCGGAAAGACTGATTCGGCTGTTGCGCCTCACGGAAAAAGCCGGGCTTGCCCCGGCTTTTTTGCGTCTACGCGTTGTCGTGCAGCCATTGGCCAATGGCTTCAGCGGCCATGGGCCGTGCGAAGAGAAAGCCCTGTGCCTCGTGGCAGCCGAGTTCGGCAAGCATGACGCGCTGTTCTTCCGTCTCGATGCCTTCAGCGATGATGGTGAGGTCGAGCTTGTGGCCGAGGCTGATGATCATCTCGGCAATGCGGGCGCCGTCGGCACCGTTGCCGACGTTGTTCACGAAGGAACGATCTATCTTCAGCCGGTCGATCGGCAGCCGGTCCAGATACGAAAGCGATGAGAAACCGGTGCCAAAGTCGTCGATGGCAATGGTGACGCCGAGGGCCTTGAGCGCATGCAACTTGTTTTCGACGTCGGCAGCATTGTTCATGGCCACCGATTCGGTGATTTCCAGTTCGACCAGTGCCGGTGGCAATTCGCACTCGGCAATGGCCTGGGCTACGTCCTCGACGAAATCATCGGCCTGGAACTGGACGACGGAAACGTTGATGGCCATGCGCAGGCTGCTCCACCCTGCATCGTGCAGCCGACGCAGGGTGCGCAACGAGGAGCGCAGCACCCAGCGCCCCATGCCGTTGATCAGGCCGGACTGCTCAGCCAGTGGTATGAATCTGTCGGGCGGGATGAAATCACCCTTGTCGTCGCGCCAGCGCATAAGCGCTTCGAATCCGAGCGGCTTGCGGGTGTTCAGGTCAAGTTGCGGCTGGAAGGCGACGAACAGCCGTTCGTGCTGGAAGGCTGCATGCAGGCTGTGCAGCAGGTGCGTACGTTCGCGCGTTTCCTGGCCGATTTCCTGCGTGTAAACGGCATCCCGCCCTGGCCCCATGGTGCGTGCCAGCTTGACGGCCAGGCTGGCGTTCTTGATCGCATCATTGCCGCTGCGGACATCGGCGAGATTGGCGAAACCCATGCTGACCGAGAGTTGGTGGTGCACTTCGTCGTCGATGGTCAGTGGTTCTGCGAACAGTGGGCGAAGCTTCTCCGGACGGATGGCCCAAGAGAGGCCGAGGATGCCGAAAGTGTCGCCGGATATGCGCGCGATGCGGCAGCTTTCGCCGAGGTTTTCGTCGAGCCGCTGGGCCAGTCCGCGCAACACTGCATCGCCATAGCCGTGGCCGAAGGCTTCGTTGGTTTCGGCAAACTGGTCGATATCGATCAGGCCGACCGTATAGCCGCTGGTGGTGCCGGTCGACAGGTGCTGGTCGATGGCCTCGATGAAGGCGGTGCGCGTTGGCAGCTTGACCAGGCGGTCGAGATAGGCCTGGTCATGGAGCCGGCTCAGCAGGCGCGTGTTCTCGGCACAGACGGCGATGTTCGAGCAGAACACCTGGAGGAGGTGCTGGTCGATCTCGGAGAGCAGTTCCGGAGAGTCGATGAAGGCTGCGAAATGGTTGCCGCTGCGCGCGGGGAAAAACAGCGCGACGGCCTGATTCTCGATCAGGTTGGTTTTCATGGACAGGCAGCGGCTGATCGCGTCACGCACGCGCTCGCTGTCGATCTCCTCAAGGTGTCGCTGCACCAGCCCGGCGAACCTGCCGGCAGCGGCTACGACGACGATCTGAGGTGTACTGTTTTCCCCGCTTTCGTCAGCGAGTAATTCCTGGGCGCACACCAGACCCTCAGCGCCGACACCAAGCAGTGCCGCTATCTGGGTGATGATGCCGGCAGCGAAGGCCTGCAGACCATTCTCGGCAACCAGCCGGCCGCTGGCGGCGACGATCAGTTCCAGCCCCTTGCGACTGGCATCGAGCTTGCAGATCTGGTCGTAGGAACGAATGGCTGCCGTTACCGAGGTGTAGAGCCGGGTCCTCGTCAGTTCGTTCTTGGTCTTGTAGTCGTTGATGTCGTAGTCGCGCACCGCCGATAGTTCTGGCGCATAGCCGGGTTGCCCGGTACGCAGGATGATGCGCGGGTTGGTCTGGCGAAGGTCGTGACGGATGCGCTCGACGAGGCGCAGGCCGGCATCCTCGCTTTCCATTACGACATCGAGCAGGATCACGGCAATGTTCTGTTCCCGCAGCAGGATGGTTTCCGCTTCTGCTGCGGAATAGGCGTGCAGGAATTCCAGCGGGTGGTGGAGGATCTCAAGCCCTTGCAGGGCGAAGGTCGTCGCCTGATGGACGTCCTCGTCATCATCGACGATAAGAATCTGACGCTTGTGAATCGCTACAGCCGAAAGCTGCGACTCTCGTTCGTCAAGAAATGTCAGCAGTTCGTCTTCACTGTGCATTGCCGATAGGTGCATGCCGTTGGAAAGTGCCAGCATAGGCCACTCTCTCGGGGGGCGCAATTGCACCTGGATTGTGCCGAGATTGTGCCGGGGTGGAGGTGTCGATCACCACGTCGGCGTTGGTGCAGCAGCGGGCGCTGGCGGCGGTGCCGGCAGCCATGCACCGGATGCGCCGTGCACAGCAGTCGCTGCGAGCGCCAGCGCGATCACGAGCGCCACAATGCTGCCACCGGATGCCGGTCGTCCCTGCGGATGCTCTTTCCAGCCAGTGATCATCGGCTTGACGAGGTTGTCCTTCCTGACGCGGGCGTAGAACATGATCGCCGCAACGTGCAAGGCAATCAGCGCGAAGAGCAGGTTGATCGACAGTTTGTGAATGCCGGTCATTCGATCGGAAAGCGCTTTGCCAACGAGATCGAAGAGCGGACCACGGAAAGCGATGTCGTCGTTGCCGGGAAGTCCTGTTGCGACCTGCAGGGCCAGCAGTCCGAGCAGCGCAAATACGGAAAGCGCGCCGAGGGGGTTGTGCCCCGGTTCTTTCCATTCACCGCGAAGGTAGGCGCGGATTCGGCCGGGGGTCGGAAAGAAACTGGCAAAGCGGGCATAGGTCGATCCGACAAGGCCCCAGATGATCCGGAAGGTGAGCAGGCCGAGGATGGCCAGGCCGAATTTGCCATGCCAGTCGATCAGGTTGCCGCCGATCTTGCCACTGATGATCGATGCCGCAACGAGGATGGCTAGGCCCCAGTGAAAAAGGCGAGTTGGCAGATCCCATACCCGGATGCGCTGAGTGCCCATACGTTTCTCCAAAAAAGAAAAGGCGGGGATCAGCCCGCCTTGTTCAGAAAATGTCCGGTACCTGCGGTTCGGTGTCAGACGACGGCACCGTCCTCGTTGGCGCCTTCAACCTGCTTCTTCGGCTTGATGAACTGCTCGCGGGAAACGCCCAGCCACATGACCAGCGGCGCGGCGACCAGCACTGACGAGTAGATGCCGAAACAGATGCCGATGGTCAGCGCCAGGGCGAAGTAATAGAGCGTCTCGCCACCGAAAATGAGCATCGACAGCACCATCATCTGCGTCGAGCCGTGCGTGATGATGGTGCGCGAGATGGTGCTGGTGATCGCATGGTCAAGCACCTGCGGGGTGGTCAGGCCACGTACCTTCTTGAAGGTTTCGCGCACCCGGTCGAAAACAACGACCGACTCGTTCACCGAGTAGCCAAGGACGGCGAGTACGGCCGCCAGCACCGACAGCGAAAACTCCCACTGGAAGAAGGCGAAGAAGCCAAGAATGATGATCACGTCGTGCAGGTTGGCGATGATCGCCGAAACCGAGAAGCGCCACTCGAAGCGGAACGCAAGGTAGAGCACGATGCCGATGATGACCAGCAGCAGTGCCAGCGCGCCGTTCTCCGCGAGTTCCTTGCCGACCTGCGGGCCGACGAATTCGACGCGCTGCAGCGAAGCACCAGGCGCGTTGGCCTCCAGAGCTGCCATCACCGACTCGCCGAGCTTGGCGGTGTTCTGGTCCGACTTCAGCGGCAGGCGGATCATCACGTCGCGCGAGGAACCGAAGTTCTGCACCACGAAGTCAGAATGGCCAGACTTGCCGAGCGCGTTGCGAACCTTCTCCAGGTCGGCTGTCTGCTGGTAGCTGACTTCGATCAGCGTACCGCCAGTGAACTCGACCGACAGATGCAGGCCGCGGCTGATCAGGAAAAACACGGCCAGCAGGAAGGTGATCAACGAGATGACGTTGAACACCAGCGCATGGCGCATGAAGGGGATGTCTTTACGGATGCGGAAGAATTCCATGATGCTTTCCCCTTATTTTCCCGGCTGCGCCGCAGCGCTGTTGCCGGGTTTCCAGATCTGGCCGATGGCCAGCGACTGCAGCTTCTTGCGGCGGCCGTAGATGAGGTTGACCAGTGAGCGCGAGACGACCACTGCCGAAAAGATCGAGGTCATGATGCCGAGGCAATGCACGACGGCAAAGCCGCGCACCGGGCCGGAGCCGAAGATGAGCAGCATCAGGCCGACGATCAGCGTGGTGACGTTCGAGTCGACGATGGTGTCGAAGGCGCGCTCGTAACCGGCGGTAATGGCCGCCTGCGGGGTCGCACCGTTCCTCAGTTCCTCGCGGATGCGTTCGTTGATCAGCACGTTGGCGTCGATGGCCATACCCAGCGCCAGTGCGATGGCGGCGATGCCGGGCAGGGTCAGCGTGGCTTGCAGCATCGACAACAGGGCAACCAGGAAGAGCAGGTTGGAACCGAGGGCGATGACCGAGACGAGGCCGAAGAGCATGTAGTAGGCGATCATGAACGCGGCGATGGCGGCAAAGCCCCACAGCGTCGAGTCGAAGCCTTTCTTGATGTTCTCGGCACCGAGCGACGGCCCGATGGTCCGTTCCTCGATGATTTCCATTGGGGCAGCGAGTGAGCCGGCGCGTAGCAGCAGGGCAGTGTCGTTGGCCTCGGTGGTGGTCATGCGGCCGGAGATCTGCACGCGACCGCCGCCGATTTCGCTGCGGATAACCGGCGCGGTGACGACCTCGCCTTTGCCTTTTTCAATGAGCAGGATGGCCATGCGCTTGCCGACGCTTTCGCGGGTGATGTCCTTGAAGATGCGGGCCCCCTGCGAGTCGAGCGTGAGATGCACCGCCGGCTCCTGCGTCTGGTTGTCGAAGCCGGGCTGCGCGTCGGTCAG
>JAUPVD010000472.1 GCA_030917225.1 Pseudomonadota bacterium | reverse complement strand
TCGGGCTGGCCATTTCCCGCCAGCTGGTGACCATGATGGGCGGGCGCATCTGGGTCGAGAGCGTGCCTGGTGAAGGCAGCAAATTTCTCTTTGTGGTGCCGCTGAAAGTCGCCGGAGAGGCGTGGCAGGAAAAACTGCTGGCCATGGCGGCGCATCAGAATGCCGGTGAATTCACCCTTCCATCGCTGCCGGATGGCATGCGCGTATTGCTCGCCGAGGACAATCGCTTCAACCAGGAAATGGTGCTTGAGTTGCTCGGCGACGTCGGTGTGGCGACGGAAGTGGTCGAGAATGGACAGGAGGCCCTTCAGCGCCTCGGCGAACGCACTTTCGATCTGGTCCTGATGGACATGATGATGCCGGAAATGGACGGCCTCGAAGCCACCCGAAGGATTCGTCGCCATACTGAATGGACCGGCTTGCCGATCGTTGCACTGACAGCGAATGCCGGGGTCGAGGATCGCGAGCGCTGTCTGGCGGCTGGCATGAACGACGTGCTTACCAAGCCGTTTGAGACGGCCGATCTCTACCGGGTGCTTCAGCACTATGCGCCGCGCACCGAGGTCGCTGCCGAGGCACCCCCAAGTCAATCATCTGCAGCTTCCCCACCGTTGCCTGCCGAGGCTGACCCCAATCAGGAGATGCCGGCAAGTCTCCCTGAGCTGCCGGGCATCGATGTGCCCTTGCTGCTGCAGCGCATGAAGGGGCGGGTGGCCAGTTGCCGTCGGTTGCTGGCGCTGTTCCGCGACCAGTACATTGATGGCGAACAAAAGATGCGGAGTCTGCTTGCCGCCGGGGAGTTCATCGAGTTGCATCGACTGGCCCACACCTTGAAGGGTGCCTCCGGAGGTTTGGGGGCGATCCGTCTGCAGCAAGCTGCGGGAGCGCTCGAGGCTGCCGCCGCAGCCAAGGATGCCGATGCCGCAGCGGCCGGCATGAGCAGCATCAGCGTGGCACTGGACGAGATTCTGGACGGATTGAAGTCGCTCTGATCAGCGCCCCAGATGGCGATCGAACCAGCGTGCCGTGTGTTCCGTGGCAACAATCATTGCCGCATCCGTCGCAGCAGGCAGTCGCTCCATTTCAACGACACCCGGCAGATACTGTTTGGCCCGCTGCAGGTTGCGGGCAGCGACCTCGTCATCGCTGTCGGCAAACAGCAATAGCGGCGCCTGCAGCACCTTCAGGTATTGCAGCCCAGCGAGGTCGACCAGGCCGCCGTGGCAGACCAGCACGCCGATATCCTGATCCCGCTGGGCCGCAACGCGTACCACCAGCGGCGTGGCTTCGTGCGCAGCGATCAGCCCAAGCGGCAGCGTCGGAATTTCCTCGATCTCCATCCGTCGATGCAACTGATGGATGACTGCCAGCAGTCTCTCGGCCAGTTGTGGCAGGTGGCTTTCGGCATCGGCGAAATGGCGCTCGCTCTCGATCAGCAGGTCGATGGCCAGCGTTCCGAACCCGTGGTGATGCAGCAATTCGGCAGCATGCCCATGCGCGGCTTGCTTTTCGGTGCCGCCGGCGGCGACAAAAAGTGCGATGCCGCGCGCTTTGTCCGGCAACAGAAGGTCGCCGTGAAGTGCGCCATGCGGTACGGCGAGAGAGAGCGGGTAGGGGTCGAGCATCATGCGGGAGCCAGATGGACAGGGATTCGATGGGCGCCGAAAGGTTTGCCGAAGGCGCCAAAGCGGCCTGCCAGTACGGTACCACAGCCCGGGCAGCAGCCATCCGCAGCCAGTTCATAGCTACGGATCTCGTACCAGTCGCGCACGATCAGCGCCTTGTTGCAATGTGGGCAACTGGTCGTGCCACCGTTGGCGTCATGGACGTTGCCCGTATAGACATGATGCAGGCCGCTGTCGAGGCCGATGCGTCGGGCGCGTTGCAGTGTAGCGGCCGGGGTTGGCGGAATGTTTTCCATTTTCCAGTCCGGATGGAAGGCAGTGAAATGCAGCGGCACATCCGGGCCGAGTTCGCGCGCCACCCAGGCGGTGAGTGATTTCAGTTCCTCATCAGAATCGTTGAGCCCGGGAATCAGCAGCGTGGTGATCTCCAGCCAGCAGCCGCTTTCATGGTGGATCCAGGCCAGCGTGTCGAGCACCGGCTGCAGGTGGGCGCCGCACTGCTTTAGGTAGAACGCGTCGGTAAAACCCTTGAGGTCGACGTTGGCGGCATCCATGGCCGAGAAGAATTCGCGTCGTGGTTCGGCATGGATATAGCCGGCGGTTACCGCCACGTTGAAGATGCCACGGGCCCGACATGCCGCAGCGGTGTCGATGGCGTACTCGGCAAAGACTACCGGGTCGTTGTAAGTGTAGGCCACCGATCGGGCGCCGTAGCGCACTGCAGCCGCAGCAATCATTTCCGGTGTGGCGCTGTCCATCAGCCGGTCCATGTCGCGCGACTTGGAAATATCCCAGTTCTGGCAGAACTTGCAGGCCAGGTTGCAGCCGGCAGTGCCGAATGAAAGGATCGAACTGCCCGGGTAGAAATGGTTCAGCGGCTTCTTTTCGACCGGATCGATGCAGAATCCGGAAGAGCGGCCCCAGGTGGTCAGTTGCATGCTGCCCTCCTGGTTCATGCGCACGAAGCAGGCGCCGCGCTGGCCTGCATGCAGCTTGCAGTCGCGCGGGCAGAGATCGCACTGGATTCTGGCGCCGTCCTCGATGGCGTGCCACCAGCGGCCGGGGTGCGTGCTTTCCGGGGTGTCGATCATGAAGCTTTGCGCTCCCTGGTCGAATCCGTCGTCGGTTCCTTCCACTTTTCGACACGGTAGCGCCAGAGCTTGACGATTGAGTCGCCGTGGCTCCAGAAATCCGCTGGCAAACCGGCTTTCAGCTTGAGCTGGGTCATGAACTGCCAGGGTTCCGGCAACTGCTCCCACACTTGTGGCAGGAAGGTCGCCCGGCGTCCGTCGCATTCGAGAATGATGCCGTCAACCTCCGGGCGCATTTGCGCCAGCGCATCGGCCTCGCTCGAAAACGTCATGGCCTCGGGGGCGGTCAGCAGCGACACCTCGACACGCGTATCGGAAAGCTCGTCGGCCGTCAGTGGCGGAAAGCGCGGGTCGCGGAAAGCGGCTGCCACAGCGTTTTCACAGACATCGGCAGCCAATGGCCGCCAGGCCTCAAGGCTGCCGATACAGCCGCGTAGCTGTCCCTTTTTCGTCAGCGTCACGAAGCAGGCGCCGGGCTGCAGAAGGGCTGCCGTATCGAACCGGGGCGGCCGGTCACCGCCAAAATGCTGGGCAATCGCCGCTCTGGCCAGCACGAGCAGTTTCGTACCGAGTGCTTCATTGCTCATTGTTGGCCTCCGAAAACGCGAAGCCACCGTAGCCAACGACGCGGCTGCGGTCGCCGGCGGTATCGCCCGAGTTGCGCAAGTCGACCAGCCTGGCCTGCAGGCCGTGCCGACGTGCCGCCAGCAGCAGCCCGTTCAGCGGCGTGGCGCCGCAGGCTTCGTCGTGGCTGATCGTTGGTTCAAAAGCGACGATGCGTTCCGCCGTATGGCTGTCGATCTCCTGAGCGGTTGCATAAGGCAGGTAATGCGAAAGGTCGGAACTGACCACGATCAGGGTTTCCGGCCCGCCCCACAGCCGCTCGAGTACCTGCGCCACGGCTTCCGGGGAAGCCTGGCCGACAGCCAGCGGTACCAGGCGGAAATCCGGCAAGACGGCTTGCAGGAAGGGCAGCTGCACCTCCAGCGAATGTTCCTGGGCGTGTGGCGGGTCGGCGATGATCACCTGCGGCAGGTCGGCGAGGCTGGCAACTGCATCGCGATCGATTTCGACCGAGCCCAGCGGTGTCGCAAAGTGGGTGGTGCTCGGCAGTGCCAGTCCATTGACTCCGATGCGATGCGTCGGGCCAAGCAGGACGACACGACTAATCTGCGCTGCCACCGGGGCTAGCAGGGCGTAGACGCTGGCCGCGATCGGCCCCGAATAGATATAGCCGGCATGCGGCGCAATGATTGCCTTCGGCACGTTGCCAACCGTGTCAGGCGTACCTCCAGCCTTCTGCCGATCATGTGCGGCGTGCAGCATTGTGCCAACCTCGCCGGCAAGCACACTGGCAATGCCGGGATAGAACATTCCGGCCACTACCGGTTGTCTGATCGTCGTATGCATGATGTGTCCTCCCTCTTCACTATATGAGCGGGATTCGTGGGAATTCAAGGTTCGGAAAGTTTGGCGTGTTTGTCTGGCGTATTTGTTCAGAGGCTTAGCCAGCCGCCAACGCAGCCGGCAGCAACGGCCAGAAAACCGGTGATGAGGCGCTTGGCCAAAGCGCTGCCGGCAACGCTGACGACGATGCCGAACTTGAATGCCAGGTTGGCCAGCATGGCCAGCAGGATGGCGGTCGTCGCTTCCTCGGCGGCCAGCTTGCCCTGTCCGAACAGGCGCAGGGTGGAGAGCGTGATGGCATCGACATCGGTCAGGCCGGAAACCAGTGCAACAACGTACAGCCCCAGGTTGCCGGCCTTGTCTGAGAGGGCTGCGGACAACAACAGTACGACGGCGTAAACAGCGCCGAATGTCAGCGCCGTGGCCAGCTCGGTCGGGTTGCGCAGGTCCAGTTCCGGCAGCTCATCGCTGCCTTCCATCTTGCGCCAGGCATAGGTGACGAAGGCAACACCGGCAACCAGCCCGGCACCGAGCACCGGCAGGAGTGTCGGCAGAATGCCCGGCTGGACGATGGCGGCAACCGTGGCCAGGCGCACGAGCACGATCAGGTTGGCGGTGAGTATCACCACCAGGCTGAGCTGGATCAGTGCGGTGCTGGCTCGCGCGTGGCGGGCGTAGACCAGCGTTGTTGCCGTGCTCGATGCGAGACCGCCGAGCAGGCCCAGGATCGGTGCGCCATGGCGCTGGCCGACGATGCGCAGTGCCGCGTAGCCGGCCAGGCTGACGCCGGAAATCAGCACCACCATCCACCACACCTGATACGGATTCAGCGTGTCGTAGGGGCCGAAATTGCGATCCGGCAGGATCGGCAGGATGACCAGCGAGAGCACGCAGAACTGCAGCACCGAGGTGATGTCGCGCCGGGTCAGCTGCTTCGAGACCGTCTGCAGTTCAGCCTTGAAGTAGAGCAGGATGGTGGTCATGATCGCCAGCATCACAGCCACCGTGCGGTAGCCGTACCAGACCATCGCGCCGTAGCAGAAGGCCAGCAGCAGCGCGACGACCGAGGTGGTGCCGGGGTCGCTGGCATCGGGCTGGCGGTGGTAGGCGGAGATCATCATCGCCCCGACCACGATCAGTCCGGCGGCGATCAACCATGGAGACTCGGTGCGCACCGCGAGGACTGCGCAGACCGTGCCGAGCAGCGTGACCAAGCCGAAGGTGCGCAGGCCGGCGCGGGAAGCCGGGTTACGCTCACGCTCCAAGCCCATCAGCAGGCCGATGCCGAGTGAGAGCAGGAAAGCCTGAATGAACTCCAGGCCGATATCGGAGAGCAGGGTGCCGTTATTCATCGATCAGTCGGTGCGCCTCGAAAGAGTACAATCATCCTTTCACTGAAATTACGCCATGCCTCGCTATTTCGCAATCGTCCCGGCTGCCGGAACCGGTGCCCGTTTCGGCGCCGAGCTGCCCAAACAGTATCTTCCGCTGGCGGGTCGCCCGCTGATCTACCACACCCTGCAAGCCCTTTGCCGCTCGCCGCAGATCGAACGTGTGCTGGTGGTGCTGGCGCCAGACGATACGCACTGGCGTGGCTACGACTGGCGCGATATCGGGCCAAAGCTGGAAACGGTCTACGCCGGCGGCGCCACGCGTGCCGACAGCGTACTTGCCGGCCTGCGGGCGGCGGCGACGGCAGCGGCCGACGATGACTGGGTGCTGGTCCATGACGCAGCAAGACCCTGCCTCTCGCAGCCGATGCTTGAATCGCTGGTCGACGAACTGGCCGATGATCCGGTCGGTGGCTTGCTTGCCATGCCGGTCGCGGATACCCTGAAACGAGCCGATGCGGAGAGCCGCGTGACCGCCACCGAGCCGCGCGATGGCTTGTGGCAGGCGCAGACGCCGCAGATGTTTCGCTATGCGGCACTGCTGGCGGCACTGGAATCCTGCCGGGTGGTGACCGATGAGGCCGGGGCCATCGAGGCTGCCGGCTTCAAGCCGAAGCTGGTCAAGAGCGATGCCACCAATTTGAAGGTCACGTTCCCCGCCGATCTGTCGCTGGCGGAACTGATTCTGTTTGCCAGGAGAGACAGATGATTCGCATCGGTCAAGGTTTCGACGTGCACGCGCTGGTGCCGGGTCGAAAGATGATCATTGGCGGCGTCCATATTCCCCACGACAAGGGCCTGCTTGGTCATTCGGATGCCGATGTGCTGCTGCACGCTGTTACCGATGCGCTGATCGGCGCTGCGGCCTTGGGCGATATCGGCCGCCACTTTCCGGATACCGACGAGCGCTGGCAAGGGGCGGACAGCCGGGTCTTGCTGCGGGCCACCGTCGGTCTGCTGGCGCAGGC
>JAUPVD010000471.1 GCA_030917225.1 Pseudomonadota bacterium | reverse complement strand
GCAGCACGTGCCCGGCCACCGCCTGCAGATCGTCGTAGGTCTTCAGGCGATCCCAGCTCGATTTGGTCACCCGCCACGCGGTGCGAGGGTCCTTCTCCATCGCTTTCAGCCGCGTCTTCTGACCATCCTTGGAGAGATGGAACCAGAACTTGAGCACCAGCGCGCCTACATTGACCAGCATGGCATCGAAGCGGTTGATCTCGTCGAGCACATCCTCCATCTCGGCGCGCTTCATCTTCTTCTGGATGCGATCGGCGATCGGCTGCGAGTACCAGGAACCGGCGAATATGCCGATCTTGCCCTTGGGCGGCAACGCCCGCCAGTAGCGCCACATGAAGGGGCGTTCGCGCTCCTCGTCGGTCGGCGCGGAAAAGGCCAGCGTCGAAATATGGCGGGGGTCCATCCACGAATAGAGCAGGTTGATCGTTTCGCTCTTGCCGCTGCCATCGACACCGCTGACCAGAATGACCACCGGAAACTCGCGCTTCTCGAGCAGGTCGAACTGTACATCGAGCAGTGCAGCGCGCAGCGCCGGCACTTCCTTCTGGAAAGTCTTGCGGTCGATCCTGTGACCCAACTCTGCCGATTCAAACATGCTTATCTCCCTTGAAATCACCCCAAAGCGCCTGCATGGCTGACAACGCGGCCAGACCGGCCGTCTCCGTCCGCAGCACGCGCGGCCCCATGCGTACCGGCCTGAAACCGGCCGCAGCCGCGGCCGCTTCCTCCTGCGGATCCAGCCCGCCCTCGGCGCCAATCAGCAGTATCGCATTGCTTGCCGGCGGCAGCATTGTCAGCGCACACTCCGCGCCCGGCACCAGCATCAAGCGCTGCATCGACGAATCCCCCGCCGCCGGCAAGGTCGACAACCACTGCAGCAAGGGCAGCACTTCGGCCACCCCCGGCACCCGGTTTCGACCGCACTGCTCGCAGGCTGACGCAGCCACTCCGCGCCAATGCTCGACGCGTCGCACCGCACGTTCGCCATCCAGACGCAGAACGCTGCGCCGACTGGCCACCGGCTGGATCTCGGCGACACCGAGCTCAACAGCCTTCTGTACGGTCAAATCCATCTTGTCGCCGGCCTGCAGCGCCTGCACCAGTGTGACCCGCAGCGGCGACTCCCGCTCCACATCCTTCCAGGCAAGGACATCGGCCTCAACGGCATCCTTGCGCACCGAGGCGATACGCGCCTCGTACTCGCCGCCCTTGCCATCGAACAGCGTTACCTCTGCGTCCACCCCAAGACGGAGTACCCGCGCGGCATGTCGGGCGGCACCTTCCGGCAGCATTACGCTGGTGCCGACGGAGAGCGGTTCCGGGCAAAAAAAGCGGGGCGATATCATCATGTTATTATAGGCAAATACCCTCCAAATAGGCGTCGAAATAGGCGTCAATACGGCGTCGATACGGCGCCAACTCTGGACTTTGCTGAACTTCGCGATGGCCGCACTGAACACTCCTGCTTGTGATTTTGGCCGACCGGCGCCCGATTTTTCTCTGCCGGGCACCGACGGTCGCCTGCACACATTGGCATCCTGCTGTGGCAAGAACGGCCTGCTCGTGGCTTTCATCTGCAACCACTGCCCCTATGTCCAGGCCATCCTTGACCGGCTGATCCGCGACGCGAGCGAGTTGCAACAGCATGGCGTCGGCGTCGTTGCCATTTCCAGCAATGATGTCAGCGCCTATCCGGAAGATGCGTTCCCGGAAATGGTCCGCCTGGCCGAAGACAAACATTTTCCCTTCCCTTACCTCCATGACGAAAGCCAGGCTGTGGCCCGCGCCTACGGCGCCGTGTGCACTCCCGACTTCTTCGGCTTCGACCGCAGCCTTGGCCTGCAGTATCGCGGGCGGCTCGATGCCAGCGGACGCTACCCGGCGGCCGCAGACATGCGCCGGGAGCTGTTCGAGGCCATGTGTGCCGTCGCTGAATCGGGGCACGGGCCGCACGAACAGTGGCCCAGCATTGGCTGCTCGTTAAAATGGAAATGATCCGAAAGTACTTGCCATGCCGATGACTGCCCAATTGAAACGCATGCAGGATGCCGCCATCGTGCTCGTACGCGAAGTGGCGCAGCAGGAAGTCATCCCGCGCTTCCTGCGCGCACGGCACGCTCTCAAGGATGACGGCTCGCTGTTCTCGGAGGCCGACCTCGCTGCCCAGCATTACCTGGCCGGACGCCTGACCGAGATCCACGACTGCCCGATCATCGGCGAAGAGATGTCGCGAGACGAACAGCGCGCCGGCTGGGATCAGGGCAACGAAGGCCTGTGGTGCATCGACCCGATCGACGGGACGACCAACTTCATCAACGGCATTCCCTGGTTTGCCGTTTCACTGGCCTGGATCAAGGGCGGCCGCGCCCGGATGGCGGTCACCTACAACCCGATCACCGATGAGATGTTCTATGCCCGTGAAGGCCACGGCGCCTACCTCAACGGGCGCCGACTGCCGCTGCGACAGGTTACGTCGGATATCACCCAGGGCGTGGCCGACGTCGATTTCAAGCGTATTCCGAAAGGGCTGGCGGACCGCATCGCGGTCGACCCGCCGTATTATTCGCAGCGCAATTTTGGCAGCTCGACACTGGAATGGTGCAACCTCGCCGCCGGCCGACTCGACCTCTACCTGCATGGCGGCCAGATGCTGTGGGACTACGCTGCCGGCAGCCTGATCCTGCGCGAAGCGGGCGGGCAGGTGTGCACCCTCGACGATGACGATTTCGATGCGGCCGAGGTCTGGCGGCGGCCGGTCGTCGCCGCGCTGCACCCGGAAGTCTTCGCGGCCTGGAAGCACTGGATCAGAACTCCGGCCTGAGCCTGCCTTGCCAGCGCGACCTGCCAAGGTCAAGCGGGACCGACCCGGAAATGGCCAGAGTGTCTGTCCAGGCCTTGATGTGGGTCAAAGCTGGCAGCCGCATGAAATCAGGACAGGGCGTAGAATGACACGGTCGCCTTCGCCATCCCTCCGCATCGACCATGGCCGTCCAACGCGAGTCCAGCCTGCAAATATCCCTCATCGGGGTATTCGCTTTTCTGCTGCTCGGCGTCGCCGTAGCCAACTTCGTCTTCTATCGCGCGGAATCCAACTCTTCGCGCGAAAACATGATGTCGCAGCTCGCCGCCATTGCCGAGCTCAAGGCGCATGAAATCGGCCGCTGGCGCCACGAGCGGCTCGGCGATGCGCTGACCATCCGCGACAACACCCTGCTCTCCTCACAGTTCGAACAGTGGATCGGCCAGCCGCTCGGCACCTCTGAAAAACAGGCTGCCGAACGCTGGCTCTCTATTTTTGTCAGCAACTACGACTACCGGGACGCGGCACTTATCGACAATCGTGGTCGCGTCGTCGCCGCGACCACGCCGAACATGCACATCCCCGACGAGGGGCGTTCCCTGAGGGATAATGCCGCCGCACAAGAAAAACCCGTTTTCGGCAACCTCTATGCCCTCCCCGACGGAGGGCAGGCACTGGATCTGGTGGTCCCGATCCCGGCGCGTGACAAGCGACAAACCATCGGCTTCGTGTTGCTCAGAATCGCTCCAGAAAAAGTCGTCTACCCCATGTTGCAGGCCTGGCCGCTGCCCAGCGAATCCGCCGAAATCCTCATGGTCGAGCATCGCGGGAACCGGCTCGTTTACCTGAACGATCTGCGCCATCAGGCCGGCGCCGCACTCTCCCTGACCATCGCCCCGGACATTGCAACGCTGCCCGCTGCCTATGCCGCCCGCGGTGAAACACTGACGATGGAAGGCAAGGATTATCGTGGCGTCGATGTCTATGCGGCGACGCTGCCGGTACCAGGAACCGCCTGGGGCCTGGTAGCCAAGATCGATGAGCGAGAGGTGCTGAAGCCGCTGCACGAACGCATTGGCCTGATGATCTTTGTCAGTGTTTTCCTGGTCATGGTGGCGAGCGGCATTACCCTC